>JAYEJA010000068.1:0-13977 GCA_034660395.1 Actinomycetota bacterium | reverse complement strand
GACTTTGTCAATGAGCTTCAGAGATTTTGGTTTCCCTTGTCTCTGTCATCCAAGCTACAGGGCCTCTGGCTATTACCCTGACAGGACTTTACTCCTGCTGAACATACCTACCTTATCTGGACACACAAATGAACTCCAATATTGACACCATTATAATTGCTCCAATGACCACAAAATCAAAAAGTTACCCTACAAGAGTTAAAATCACTTTTGAAAAAAAGACTGGCTGGATTGTCCTGGACCAAATAAGAACAATTGATAAAATAAGGTTAAAAGAAAAATCCGGACATTTAAAAGAAGCAAGAATTACAGAAGTAAAAAGTATCTTAAAAGAAATGCTTATTGATTAATCAATATTAAAACTCTTTTCAGGTATAAAAATAAACTTCCTATTATTTTTGTCATCCTAACCATAATATGTATATTTTCTATATCTGCCGTATTGGACCAGTGTGGAATCAGAGCTTTCTTTCAGGAAGAAGTCAAAGATAGAATAGAAGAGAAGAAAATTGGTAGCGGGGATAGGATTTGAACCTATGACCTTCGGGTTATGAGCCCGACGAGCTACCAGACTGCTCCACCCCGCGCCGAATCTAAAAATATAGTTATCTTATACCGCCGTAATTCCTACTGCAGAAACATATTATAACCATTTTTCTATTTTTTTCAAACCCGCAAATATCCATTATATTTTGCTTTTAGTAAAAACCGGTAATATATTTTATGATAATACCGATATTCGACACGGTAAGAGCTATAATAGTTGCCGGTATGGAAAGTTTGAGCCACCTGCCCCATCCAATTGATTGACCTCTTTTCTCCATAGTCGTGTAAGCCACCAGGTTGGCCGAAGCGCCCACAGGGGAAAAATTTCCTCCTATATCCGCACCCAGCGATGTCGCCCATACCAGTATTGAAAGAGCCGGGACACCGGCAAATTTAACAATATTTTCCAGTATATAAGACATTGAAAGAGCAAAAGGAACATTATCTACAACCCCGCTTATAATCCCGGAACCCCATACGATAGTGCTTAAAAATCCAAGATGGTTATCTCTGAAAAGATTGGTAATGGAATTTGCAGCTGTTTCTATTACCCCTGTATGTTCAAGGCCTCCCACAACTATAAACAGTCCCATAAAAAACAGTATCAATTCATAATTTACTTTTGATATGATTCTTTCCGACCTCTTGCCGCCCAGTAAGACAAGCATAACAAAAGCAGGGACCATGGCAGCAAGCGGAGCCGTGAGGGGTATGTTTATATATTTCTCTATATAAGTATGGACAATCAAAAAGAAAATTGCGGTACCGAATGCGCAGAGCCCTACCTTAAATTGTTTTTTATCCTCTATTGCTTCCGAAGGATCCATATTTCCCAGTCTCAGCCTTGGGCCCTTACCAAGCGATACTATAGATTTACGGTTTACAAGATAACAATAAAGAAGTGTAAAAGCACCTGCAACAATAGAGATAGGACCGTTATGAATAACGAAATCATTAAAATAATAGCCAAGCTTCAAACCCAGGATTACATTGGGCGGATCACCTACCATAGTTGCGGAGCCGCCGATATTTGCCAGCATTACTTCCGTAATTATCAGGGGCGCTGCATCCATCTTTGAAATCTTACATATTTCATAGGTCAATGTAGCAAAAAAAAGCATGACCGTAACGCTATCCATGAATGCAGAGAGCAGTGCCGTTATAATAGGAAAAAATATAAATATCTTAACGGGAGAATAATCCAGCCACCTCGCAAGTACAAGAGCCATGAAAGTAAAAAATCCGGCGCCGGACAGCGCAGCTACTATAATAAACATCCCAAATAAAAGGCCAATTGTATCCCAGCTTATAAAGCCGACCGCTTCAGTTATAGTAAAAATATTAAACAGAACCAGCATTAACGCTCCGATGAACGCCACTACGGTTCTGTTTATCTTTTCTGTCGCTATAGCTACATAAGTCAACGCAAAAATTACAATCGCAACAAGGGCCTTATCCAACTTTTTCTCCCATATTCAACTTATTCTTTAATCTTTAATCAAATAAAATTTAATAAAATCCTACCACCAGGGTTTTTAAAAAACAAATTAGACTTTAACAACCATAACACGGTCTCTCTTGTTATAATCCCGGTATATATTGATTTCGTGCGGTCCGATAATGTCTCCTGAGATTTTTTTAAGTCGAGTCCCCACTGCAGGGTCAACCTCTAACAATATATAGCAAAAATCACGAGAGAGATACGGTTTTATTTTATTAAGGATTTTTCTATAAACCTCAAGTCCGGTTTTACCTGCCAGAAGCGCAGCTTCAGGTTCATATTCTTTTATTTCAGGCGGCAGGTTTTTATAATCTTTTTCCGAGATATAAGGAGGGTTGGATACTACCAGATTAATCTTATTTTTATACTGCTTATAAAAATCCTGATTCTCTGCCGGTACCACATCGCATTCTATAAACTTTATTCTGCCTGTTTCATTTTTTCCCAGAATATCCCGGGCATTTTCCTCTGCAATGCCAAGCGCATCCGGGCTGCTATCAGTAGCTATTATCTCCCAGAAGTCATCTGGCGTTTTTAACTTATCAGCAATTTCAAAAGCCATACTTATTGAAATAGCGCCGCTTCCGGTGCCGACTTCCAATATATTAATTTTCCCTTTGCCATTACAATCTTTTAAAATCTCGAAAGCCTTATCCACTAAAAGTTCGGTTTCCGGCCTTGGGATTAATACTTTATTATTTACATGGAGTTTTATTTTCCTGAAATGCGCTTCCTTTGATATATATTGAATGGGGACATTTTCCAATCTTTTCAATATATATTTCTTGTATAAAGCAAGCTCATCTTTTTTTAAAACGCGGTTATAATTTAAATAAAGATTTATTCTATTCAGTTTGAGAACCAAGCTTAAAAGCAGCTCTGCCGACAATCTGGGCTGGCTGATATCCTTACGCCTGAAATAGTTTATTGCCCAATCCAGAATATTTTTTACATTCCATATCTGCAAAGATAGCTTACACTCCTATCTTTTCTATTTTCTTTTCATTATCCGCATTCCTCAACGGTAGATTTAATTGTCCGAGGTCACCTTCAAGAATTTCATCAAGCTTATATAAAGTTAAATTTATCCTGTGGTCAGTTACCCTTCTCTGGGGATAATTGTAAGTTCTTATCCTCTCGCTTCGTTCTCCGGAGCCTATCTGCATTCTTCTTTTTTCAACCTGCTTATCTGTCTTTTTTTGTTCCTCTGCTTCTTTAAGCCTGGCTCTCAAGATACGTAAAGCTTTTTCCTTATTCTGCAATTGTGATTTTTCATCCTGGCAGGTAACTACCATGCCGGTGGGTTCATAAGTAACCCTGACTGCCGAGTCAGTTGTGTTCACAGACTGGCCCCCGGGCCCGCTGGAGCGAAAAACATCTATCCTTAAATCAGAAGGGTCTATTTTAATATCCACTTCTTCAGCTACGGGAAGTACGGCCACCGTGGAAGTAGAAGTATGAATTCTGCCCTGTGACTCCGTAGCGGGAACCCTCTGGACCCTGTGCACTCCTGATTCATATTTCATAGTTCCGTAAGCTCCCTCGCCATCAATTTCAAATATCACTTCTTTAAATCCGCCAATTCCAGTGGCATTAGAGCTTAGTATGGAATATTTCCATTTCCGGCTTTCGGCATACTTTGTGTATAAACGGTAAAGTACTTCTGCAAACAGGGCTGCTTCATCCCCTCCTGTTCCTGCCCTTATTTCAACTATGACATTCTTATTATCATTCGGGTCTCTGGGAGTTAAAAGCACCCTGACCCTTTTTTCCAGTTTTTGTTTTTTATCAATATTATCCCCGAGCTCGCCCTTCAGGAATCTCTTCATCTCCTCTTCCTTTTCACTCTTCAGCATACTCTCCGCTTCTTCAATAGAAGAAAGAGTTTTCCTGTACTCCCTGGCAACATTTACAATCTCCTCTGTCTCGGCTATTTTTCTTCCATATTCCTTTAATTTTTCAGGATTACCGGAAACCCCGGATTCGGATAGCTTTTTGGTTAGCTTTGAATAATTTTCCTCATATATTTTTAATTTATCCAGTAATGTTTTCATTTTAACCTGCCTTCAGTGATTTTTCCGCCTCCAGCACTTTTTTAAATGAAGCCGCTGCAATCTCTATCTGGCTTTCATCCGGCTCCCGTGTGGTAATCTTCTGTAGGAATAAGCCCGGATAAAAAAATATTCTAACTATTTTATTATCCCCGAACTTTCCTGCAAGTCTTATAAATTCATATGAAATACCTGCTATAACCGGTATCAAAACCACCCTTGACAGAATTCTCCATAATATCGGCTGCCTGCCCAGCAGGGTAAAAACAAATATTGATACTATCATCACGATAATCAAGAAATTTGTTCCGCACCTCATATGCAGGGTGCTGTACTTCTTTATATTCTCCGGCTTTAGTTCTTCATCGTTTTCATATGCCTGTATTGTCTTGTGTTCCGACCCGTGATATTGGAATACCCTTTTTATATCCCTGAGCTGGGATATAAACAAAATATATATTAGAAACAATCCTATCCTGACCAATCCTTCAAGAAGGTTATATACCAGAACATTCGGGAAAAAGCCGGAAAAAGTTTTTCCAATCAGGGTTGGAAGCACAAAAAAAATACCAACCGAAAATGCTACTGCAACAACAACAGATATAACCATATCTTTTCTGGAAAATTTTATATCCTCTTCGGTGCCCTCGTTTACTGAGTAATTTAAAGCTTTAAAACCGAGTAATAAACTCTCAAAAATAGCGGCCATGCCACGGATAAAAACAAAACCCAGTACCTTGTTTTTAGTGCTTAAGGCACTTTGCTTAAAAAGTTTTGCTGATATAGTATTATCGGGTTTCCTGACAGCCACAGCCCAGAAGTTCTTGCTGCGCATCATAACACCTTCTATAACCGCCTGGCCCCCGATCCGGTATTTTTCTTCAGACATCGAAATCACTCGCTTCGGGAGGATCATCACATTGAAACTTACCCTCCGGGCAGGGACCTCTCAGACAGGGCGGCCCGGCCTTCTCAAATATTACTGGCGCTACCTTTTTTACAAGCTTCAACATTTTTATAGCAAGCTCTCTAATTTCCCATTGAGCTCTATTGCAGCATCTTACAGTAAAAAAATGTAAAAGCTCCCTCCCATTCATTGTAACAATTATTTTCGTTTCTGATGCATTTGGTAAAATGTACCTTGCATCCTCCGCCTTAATACCCTTATCCAGCAGTTCCTCATAAAGATTATGGATATGTGAAACCATCTTATCAAATATATTCCTGCATTCCTCATCTTCTTTTATTGAAGGCGGGGTTATATATTCAAATTTATCACGCAACTTGACATATCTTTGAGACTGCTGATTGTATGAAGCCATTCTGTGCCTTACCAGCTGATGTGTTAAAGCTCTTGATACCCCTTCTATGGCAAATGTGAAACTAACGTGTTCAACCGTACTATGGTGACCGCTCTCTATCACAAACCTTACAAGTTTCTCTATGCTCTCACCGCTCAATTCATCCATGAGCTCATCTGCCCCCGCAGGCGAATAACATAACCTCGCAGCTACTGCAACTGCCTTTTCCGGTTCCCTGGTATACTTAATTAAATTCACCTTCATTAAAGAACCTTCCCTATTTTTTGGATTTTGTCAGTCTCTTCTTGAACCTTTCTACTCTTCCACCGGAGTCAACCAGTTTCTGTTTCCCGGTATAAAAAGGATGACAGTTAGAGCATATTTCAACCCTTATCTCTTTTTTAATTGACCTGGTCTTAAAAGTATTACCGCAGGAACAGGTAACCGTGCAATCATAATATTTCGGATGTATGCCTTTCTTCATTTTAATTAATCCTTACTACTATTATTATCTAATATATATTAACTTATATATTCCAAATAATAAATGTTAACACAAATGCTTTTAACCGTAAATATTACTATATAAAATTTAATTATTTTACTGGCTGAATAGTAAAAAGCCTCCATTGAAATTTAAGCGGCTTAATAATATATATTTATAGAATTATCCTGTATAGCAAGATAAAAAAATTTTTACTCAAATTACGATTATAATAAAGTCTTAATTACTGCACTGCGGGGTCTATAACTTTTTCCCTTTACCACCTTTATCAAAGCTTGCCCTTATGGCTTTCAGAAAATCCCCGTTAGACTTTGTATTTTTAATATAATCTATCAATTGTTCAAGAGCTACTTCTGGTTCCTTTTCATAGATTAATCTCCTTAGCTTCCATACTACTGCTGCCTCCTGCTTATCCATAAGAAGCTCTTCCTTCCTGGTCCCGGACCTCGTTATATCAATTGACGGGAAAATCCTTTTATCCGCAAGCTGCCTGTCAAGATTAATCTCCATATTACCGGTCCCCTTGAATTCCTCAAATATAACGTCATCCATCCTGCTGCCGGTATCAATTAATGCCGTGGCCAGTACGGTTAGACTACCTCCATTTTCAATATTTCTTGCTGCACCAAAAAACCTCTTTGGGGGAAATAATGCCGAGGAATCAACACCTCCGGACAGAACCCTTCCGCTCGCCGGGATTGAAAGGTTATAAGCCCTTGCCAGACGGGTTATGCTGTCAAGAAGTATCAGCACATCTTTGCCGTGCTCTACCAGTCTTTTTGCTCTCTGGAGAACCAGTTCCGCTACCTGTATATGATTATCAGAGGGCTGGTCAAATGTGGAGCTTATTACTTCACCCTTTACAGACCTCTCCATATCAGTTACTTCCTCGGGCCTCTCATCAATTAACAGTACCATGATATATACATCAGAGTTATTGGTAGAAACACTGTTTGCAAGATCCTTTAATATGGTTGTTTTTCCTGCTTTTGGAGGTGATACTATAAGACCTCTCTGACCTTTACCTATCGGCGCTATCAAATCAATAATCCTTGGAGTGATATTGTCAGATTCTTTTGTTTCCAGTCTCAGCCTGTCCCTGGGATAAACAGGAGTTAACTTCTCAAATGGTGTCCTTGTCCTTATAAACTCGGGGTCTTCCCCGTTTACTTTTTCTATCCTTAAAAGGGCGTTATACTTTTCACTATCTTTCGGGGGACGGACCTGACCATAAACTTCGTCGCCCTGCCTTAATCGGAATCGCCTTATCTGGGACTGGGAAACATATATATCATTGGAGCCTGACAGATACCCTCCCGTTCTAAGAAAGCCGTAACCGTCAGCCAGTATATCAAGTATACCTTTCATTCTCTCCTTATAAAGGTCGAATTCGGCTCTCTTACCGTGCTTTCTTTCCCTTCTTTCTTTTACTGACCCTCCTCTGGAAATTTCTTTATCTTCCGGTTTTCTTTTTTCTTTTTCTTTAAATCCAGTTTTTTCTTCACCTTCCGGTTTCTTTTCAATAGTTTTTTCTTCTTGCGGAAGTTTAACGGATTCCATACCGTTATCTGATACTTCCTTTAATATCTTTTCTACCAGTTCTTCTTTCTTTAGCTTTGAAATTCCCTGAATATTCAGCTGCCTTGCAATAACTTTTAAATCAGACAGAACCTTATTATCAAGAAATTCCCTGCTTAATTCCTTTATTTCAGCCATATTAATAAATACTCCTTTCGTAAGCAGGTCCTCCTATATGTAAATCTCTGCTTTATTATATCTTTTAACTTTTTTAAGTTTGCTTAACTTTTTAATTGAATAAAGATGATAGAATATCCTCCGAAACGCTGGTTTAAAGTCTTTTGACCCGTAACTATCAATATTCTCGAGCTGATAAATATATTTTAAAAGGATTTTTTATGCTATTTATTCCAGCTGGAAAACTGCTTTATTAAACACATACAAGCTTACATACATACTAAAATTTTAGAAACTCAAGACATGATTTTTTGGAGAAACCTCAATTTTATGTCATTATTAAATCAAAATGAAATTTTCCTATATAATATATAGATTAAATTAAAAAAAATCAAGTAGAAATTTATCGTATTATTTTTTGGCATTTTACCAATCTTAATTTCGGCAACAATAAAGAAATAATTTCAAGGTATTCCTAAAAAGAAAGTCCCTCTTAAAATTTAATATAACGGAGGACCCTGTTTAAGGATCCCCCGCATATTCTTACTAAATGTACAGTATACCTTATTAAGTAAATTAGAATTTGGGTAATTTGCTTAATGCTTCCTTTATCTTATTATCGGGATACTTGTAGTCAACCAGTTTACCCGACAGATATGCGTCATAGGCAGCCATATCCACATGTCCGTGCCCGCTGTGAGCTATAAGGATAGTTTTTTCCTCTCCTGATTCACGGCATTTTAAAGCTTCATCAATTGCAACCTTTATGCAGTGATTTGTCTCCGGAGCACTTATGATTCCTTCGGTACGGGCAAAAGTTATCCCTGCTTCAAATGTCGGAATCTGCGGTACGGCTACGGCCTCGACAAGACCGAGGTCGGCAAGATGACAGATAATTGGCGCCATGCCGTGGTAACGAAGTCCGCCTGCATGAATGGGCGCAGGCATAAAATCGTGACCCAGTGTATACATCTTAATGACCGGCACAAGTTTTGCCGTATCCCCGTAGTCATAAGTATAGGGGCCCTTTGTCATTGTAGGTGCCGCTGTCGGCTCTACATTTATAACCCTTAAATCAGGTTTTTTACCTTCAATTTTATCCCTTACAAAAGGCAGGAAAAGACCTGCAAAATTTGAACCCCCGCCAACACATCCGACAATAATATCCGGATATGCATCTGCTTTTTCTACCAGCTTCTTTGTCTCCAGGCCGTTTATTGTCTGGTGAAGAAGTACATGGTTCAATACACTTCCGAGTGAATAATGTGTATCATCATGAGTAACGGCATCTTCTACCGCTTCGCTTATAGCCAGCCCCAGGCTTCCCGTGCACTCGGGGTCTTTTGCCAGCATGTCTCTTCCTACTTTGGTATCCTTGCTTGGGCTCGGCACGCACTTACCGCCCCAGGTTTCCATCATTATTCTGCGGTAGGGTTTCTGCTTGTAACTTATTGCTACCATATAAACTTTTATCTTAATACCAAAACATGCGCCTGCAAAAGAAAGAGCGCTTCCCCATTGTCCGGCTCCGGTTTCAGTAGCTATTTTCTTTATGCCCTCTTCCCTATTATAATATGCCTGTGCTACGGCGGTATTCGGCTTGTGGCTTCCCGGAGGGCTGGACCCTTCATATTTATAGAAAATCTTTGCCGGGGTGTCCAGAGCTTTTTCCAATCTGTATGCCCTGTATAATACAGTAGGCCTCCATATTTTATAAATCTCCCTTACCTCATCTGGAATATCAATCCACCGTTCCTTACTTGCCTCCTGTTTTATCAATTCCATCGGAAATAATGGAGCCATGTCTTCTGGAACTAACGGCTTTCCTGTAATCGGGTGAAGGGGAGGAGGGAGCGGCTTCGGTAAATCCGCCTGGATATTGTACCACTGTTCTGGTAACTCTTTCTCATCCAGTATGAATTTAGTCCTTTTTTCCATTTTATTCTCCTTTCTTTTAAGCTTAATCTCTTAGTTTCTTATTTAAATTATTTTAATAAACCAAAAAATAAAAAAACCTCTTCATCGCTACATGACTCTGTAGAGACGAGAGGTTGAATTCCCGCGGTGCCACTCTGCTTCACATTAAATAATGTGCACTTAAATTACTTAAGATACCTGTAGATATCCTATCCTCTGATAACGGAGGAAACCGTTCCGGCTTACTTTCCGATAAAGGTTTCAGCCAGAAACCTCGCAGGCCCATTCAGACACCGGCTCTGCAGCCGCAATCTCAGCCCCTGCGGCTCTCTGTATGCTGCCCTCTGTGCTTACTATTCCTGCTCACAGGTTTTATAAATATTTAATTTTCAAAACGAACATTTACTCTTATAGCTAAAGAATAGTAGCATAATTCCGTATTTTTGTCTATTTTCCGAAGTGACCCACTGCTTAATTTCCCCAAAAAAAAACTAAAGATTATGAGTTAAAAAGAAGCAATAATAAAAGACCTGATAACGAAAGACTGCTTACTTATCCTTCATAATTATAGGACTTTTTACTTCTTCTTTCAGAGCTATCTTACCAAGAATTGTCCTGCTTTCTGCGAAATCAAATGCTATATTTTTTAGATCCAGTCTTAGAAGCGGGTACAGGGGGTCATTTTTCTTTAAGTAGAATCCATTATTTATAAGGGATTTAAAAGGGACAAGCGGTATATTTTCATATTCTTCCTCATCCAGATCATCGTCTATCCTTTTACCAATCGCTTCTATGGACTTTACTTTTTCTCTTATAAGCTCTTTCTCTATTTCAATAAGAAGCCTTTTATCGATACCCATATCCCTGTACTCGGGAATTACATAAATACATGCCAGAAAAGCACTTTTAAAATCAGGGGGATAGACACTAAAACTTTTAAGTCTGGGGAACAGGTAATAATCACCTGCCATTATAACCCCTATACATCTCCTGCCGGTGAATGCGCCCTTCAGTTTACCTCCGGACACTTTAAATTCCAGGAATTTTTTCCTTCCGTTCCCGCTGCTTTTTTTCTGGAATAACCTGCCTTTAATAAAACATTTAATATCCCCGAAACTCCTGGCCCTGGGTAATTCATCCATAAAACTTAGCCCTCTGTAGCCAAACCAGTAATTATAATCCAGGCATTTAAAACCTATTTTTTCAAGCTGCCCCGCCGAAATATCTTTAACTTTTATATTTAATTCCATAAACTATAAAATAATATAAAAAATCTTCTAAATTTTATATACTAATGATTATAGCACTATAAAGGATTGTGTGAACTTACAGAGCTTTTTTGAACTTTTAAAGTTTTTAATATATATTACTTATTTACAACCATATATTATTAGAAACCCGTTTTAGAGCTGATTTTATGAGTAAAAAGGTCACATTTGACTACTGGAATCACCTGTATTCTAACAGAACAGAATACATGTTTTCTTCTGAGATAAGAGATTTGCTTGCACTTTCCGCCAGGCCGGATATCATCTCATTTTCAGGAGGACTGCCTGAAGTAAGGGCCCTGAACTTCCAGAGACTGGAAAGATATGTCAAAAGAATTATAAAGACAGACAGCGATATGAGCCTTCAGTACAGCGGCTCGGACGGTTTTTATCCCCTTAAAACCAAATTAACAGAAGTGATGAAACTTGAGGGTATAGACGAAGTAGAAGAAGATATAGCCATCACTACCGGAGGACAGCAGGCGCTTGACCTTTTATCCAAGGTATTTATAAACCCGGGTGATGTTGTTATTACAGAGGCGCCTTCATATACCGGCGCCTTAAATTCCTTCAAATCTTACGAGGCAAAAATTGAAGGAATTGAAATTGACAGCAACGGCATGAAGACTTCAATCCTTGAGAAAAAATTAGATGAGCTTTCAAAAAAGGGTATCCAGACCAAGTTCATATACCTGGTCCCGAACTTTTCAAATCCCTCGGGAGTAACCCTGAGTCTTAAACGCAGAAAAGAAATCCTTGAGCTTGCTAAAAAATACAATACCGTAATACTTGAAGACAATCCCTACGGTATGTTAAGGTTTGAAGGCAAACCAATTCCTACCATAAAAGAGCTTGACATAAAGGGAGATAAACATAATGTAATTTACCTGAGCACCCTTTCCAAGCTCCTTGCTCCCGGTTTTAGAATCGGCTGGGTTGTAGCCCCGCATCCCATCCTTGAAAAAATAGTGCTCGGGGTACAATCTACCATACTGTGCGTCAGTACCTTTTCACAGAGAATCGCATATGAATATTTCTCGGACCCGGTATGGCAGGAGAATATAGATAAATTCAAGAGCATATATTCCACCAGGAGAAATACCATGTTAAAAACCCTGGAGAGTAATTTCCCTAAGGGCTGCAGCTGGTCAAGGCCGGAAGGCGGATTTTTTATATGGTTAAAATTCCCTAAATATTTAAATACCAAAGAACTGCTGGCAGATGCAGTGAGAAATAAGGTGGCTTTTGTCCCGGGCAGCGGCTTCTATGCAAACGGCAGAGGAATAAACGAGGCAAGACTTGCCTACTGCACGGAAGAAACCGGAAGAATAGAAAAAGGAATTAAGATTCTGGCCGGACTGGTAAAAGAAAAAATCAAATTATATAAGAGTTTTAAATAATAACATTATTTATATACGAGTGTGATTAAAATGAAAAAAAACATTGCAGTACTTATGGGGGGAAGATCTCTTGAAAGAGAATTTTCAATCAAAAGCGGACAAAGAATCTCAAACGCTTTAAGGAAGCTCGGTCATAATGTAATTAAGATGGATGTTAATGAATCAATAGTGGAAAACCTTAATTCTGAAAAAATCGACCTTGCGTACATTGCCCTTCACGGAAAAGACGGAGAGGATGGCACCATACAGGAAATACTTGAAGTTCTGGGTATCCCCTACACCGGACCCGGTGTCTATCCCAATGTTTTAAGCTTTGATAAGATAATTTCAAAACAAATATTTATAAGCAAGGAAATCCCGACACCTCCCTTTTATTTCTTAAACACCAGCTCATTCAGGGAACTCGGCTCATCAAAGCTGCTTCCCTTCATAATAGAAAAAATAGGCCTTCCCATGGTGGTAAAGCCGTCGGCCCAGGGCTCGGCTCTTGGAATAAGAATTGTAAACGATAAGGAAAGTTTACCCGAAGCAATAATTTATGCTTTAAGCTACAGTAAGAAAGTGATACTTGAAAAATTCATAAACGGAGTGGAACTGGCAGTCAGCATAATCGGAAAAAATAAGCCAAGGACCCTGCCTACGGTAGAAATAGTACCCAAAAAGAAATTTTTTGATTTTGAATCAAGGTCCGGGGTTGGAGAAACAGATTATTTTGTTCCGGCGAGACTCTCACCTGAAGAAAATAAAATAGTAGAACAGACCGCCATAAAAGTTAATAACGCACTTAAATGCAACAGACTTTCCCGTGTTGACATGATATTTGATAAAAAGGAAAAAATTCCTTATGTCCTGGAGCTTAACACTTCTCCGGGTATGACAGATACCAGCCTCCTACCCATGTCGGCAGAAGAAGCAGGCATGTCTTTTGAAGAGCTGGTAGACGAAATAATAGGTATGTCTCTGGAAAAGTAGTGTCTGGAAAACAAGGGTTTTGACAGAAATAACCGGCTCTGGTAGTATTTCTGGTTGTTTAAAATGTCCCTGTAGCTCAGATGGATAGAGCACAGGATTCCTAATCCTGGTGTCGGCAGTTCGAATCTGCCCAGGGACACCACTTTTAATATAAAATTTATAAATTAGTACATATCTTAAAGTAATTACAATTCACTTAATCAGTTTTTTTTGTATAATATAAATTACTCTCTATATGATTTAAAAAAAAGGAGGCAAATTTTGGTAAAAGAAGAAGAACAAAAGAAAACAGTAGCAAAAACAAACTACGATGATGAGGCTAAAAAAGAGAACACAAGCGACAATAAGGCCACCATAATACTTTCATACCTTGGCAGCTGGCTCGGAGGACTAATTGTATATTTACTTGAAAAACAAAACAGATTTATCAAATGGCATGCTTTACAGGCATTAATACTCGGCGTTTTTGAAGTAGCATGTATTATAATAATTTCCTCACTTTTAGGTATGATACCCTATGTAGGGTGGTATTTCTTTTCCTGGTTTGACAGCCTTATGGCAGGAGTGGCCTGGATTCTGGGAATTGTTGCACTCATAATGGGCTGTAACGGTAAAACATTTAAGATTCCGGGAGCAAGCCAGCTGGCAGATAAATGGTTTAAAATATAATATTAAGAATCTTATTCTTTAATTAATAATTCTGATTCCTTAATATTTAGATATTTAGAAATTTTTTTAGCAAATCTTTTCCTTTTATGAATACTGTAAATTAATTATATACCATAAAACAAATTCTTTAACTAAAAAAGCCTTCTAAAATA
>JAYEJA010000067.1:0-2757 GCA_034660395.1 Actinomycetota bacterium | reverse complement strand
TTATCAATACAAGGACATATTATAACTGGTGCCTGCAATGGCCTTCTTTGCAAAAGTGGGGAATTTTACTTTGCAATACTGGGGAATTCCTTTTGCAATACTGTCCTATTTCATTTTGCAATAAATAGCTAGCGCTGCCATTGATTAAAATTGAAGAGCCAACTGTTAAAATAAATTTTTCTGTCAACTCTTCCCCTTTTGCGGGCAGAGAAGGGCAGTTTACGACTTCAAGGCAAATAAGGGAAAGGCTCTACAAGGAGCTTGAAAATGATGTGGCATTGAAAGTAGAAGATAACCCATCGGGAGGATGGACCGTTTCCGGCAGGGGAGAGTTTCATCTGGCTATCCTTATTGAAAGATTACGCCGGGAAGGTTACGAACTGCAGGTTTCACAGCCGCAGGTTATCATTAAAATAATAGAAGGCAAAAAATTTATACCTTACGAGGAAATTTTTATTTCGGTGCCTGAGCAATATTCGGGTGCAGTTATACAGAAATTGGGGAGCCGGAATGGGCAGATGAAAAAAATGGAAACGAAAGAAGGAACTACATACCTTAAATATATAATACCAACATATGGCTTATTCGGTTACAGGCGGGAATTCATAACTGATACCCGCGGGTATGGTATAATGAACAGAATTTTCTATGATTATCTAGAGGATAATATCAAATGGAAAAAGCGCGAAAGTGGTTCACTGGTTTCGTGCGAGAGCGGGACAACTCGTTTATATGGTCTTACCAGTATTCAGAGCAGGGGTAAATTATTTTACGGTCCGGGGGCTAATGTATATAAGGGCCAGGTTATCGGGCAGAATTCACGGAAGGAAGATATATGGGTAAATGCCTGCAAAGAAAAACAGCTGTCAAACATGCGTTCCAAAGGTGAAGGCGGCATGGAACACTTTAATGTTCCGAGGGTTATTGGTCTGGAGGATGCCCTTGAATACATAGACAGCAGTGAACTTGTTGAAGTTACACCAAAATCTGTCCGCATACTTAAGAATGCTTTAAGCGATAAATAAAAACCATAAAAATTATTTTATTTTTTAAAATAATAAAAAAGCTTCTATAATTATTATTCTTTTTATAAGATATCGGTATTATTTTATAGCCAAAAAGTTCATTCAGGCAAGTATAATTTCATATGTATATCTCAGATCAAATAGGAAATTTTGCTATTCTATCTTGAAGACTATAATTACATTAAATAATAAACAATGAATAAAATTATAATTAATTGTATTTATAAAAAAAGCTAAACTTTATAAAATTAAATATAAAAATAAACAATTAACAAAGATATTATAGTTAACTATTGACATTTATTTTTTTATGTTGTATATTACTTACAGTAATTAACAATAGATTATAATTCGGTATAAGTATATCGATTTAATGATTAAATAATAAATAATGGAGGTAAAAATTGAAGGGCTCATCTCATTATGTTATTGGAATAGATTTGGGGGCAACAAACATAGTAACGGTTCTTTCAAGCAGGGACGGCAAAATAATAAGCAGAAATACCCGAAAAACAATGGGTAGTGAAGGTAAGGAAAAAACCATATCCCAGATAGTAAAATCTGCAAAAAGCATTCTTAAGGAAGGCGAAAAATTAGGGGTTTCTCTTAAGTCAATACTTGGAATGGGTGTAGGCGGACCCGGCCCAATAAATAGCGAAGAGGGCATTATGTATGTTGCGCCTAATATACCAGGCTGGGTTAATACATCGCTTGTGAAAGAACTTGGAGATGAGTTAGACATGCCCATTTACCTGGAGAATGACGCTAACGCCGCTGCTTTAGGCGAGTGGTGGATGGGAGCAGGAAAAGATGTTGATGATATGGTCTTACTAACTCTCGGAACAGGTATAGGCGGGGGAATAATTATTGATGGCCATGTTTTACATGGTATTAAATATACTGCTGGTGAGGTAGGACATATGGTAATCAGCGAAGGCGGTTTCTTATGTGGTTGCGGTAATAGAGGGTGTTTGGAAGCGTATGCTTCAGCAAAAGCGGTAGTAAATAGAACAATTGCAGAGATAAAAAAAGGTAAGAAGACAATGCTGACCGATATAGTTAAAAATGACCTGCAAAAAATTACCTGTAAAAAAGTTTTTGGTGCAGCCAGAAAGGGAGATGACCTGAGTAAAAAGATAGTTGCAGATACCGGTAAATATCTTGGAATCGGAATATCCAACATAGTTAATATTCTAAACCCGCAGACGGTTGTCTTGAGCGGCGGTATGGCAAAGGCAGGAAATCTTTTGTTTAATCCCGTAAGGGAATATGTTAAGGAACATGCTTTTACTGCAGCTGTAGAGGGTGTTAAGATAGTGCCGGCACAGCTTGGTCCTAATGCAGGCGCAATAGGAGCTGTAGCTTTTGTGCTGAAGAAAAAAGGTATCCTGGATAAAATAAAAGTAGAGGGTTTTGATAAAAGCGGTATGATGGGCTTTTTTCAGGCATAAGCTCGAAAATATTTTAAATTAATTCAATAGATAATTTATTAAATTAAAGGTGTGAATGTCTTTATCAAGCCGGTAAGCTAAATTATTTTATTTATAATAATATTTCAAATCACTTCAAAACCTGGCAGTTAAGATATTATGATGCCGGGTTTTTTTAATGTAAAAATATTTTTTTAATCCACAATAAGAAACCTACGATTCTAATCACTTCAAAAGATCTTTTTGTAAATAAGCTTGATGTATAGAATAATTGCAGATAATTAATAAAACCATCATATGAG
>JAYEJA010000066.1:0-2932 GCA_034660395.1 Actinomycetota bacterium | reverse complement strand
ATAGCTTAAGAGTCTTTTCTGACCTCGACTCCTTTAGCCTGTTAATAAGTAGCGGTACAGTGGCAAACATTACCTTGTATCCAGCAAGGCATGCCTTTATCCCAAGACCAATACTAATATGAGATTTCCCAGTGCCAGGTGAGCCTGCTAAAATTACATTCTGCCCATTTTTGATAAAGTCCAGGCTTACAAGGACCTTTAACTTTTTTTTGGCATCATGGGGAAGATCCTCTATAGAGAGGCCCTCTATATATTTTTTGTATGGAAAGTTTTTAAGCTCTTATTCTATTTTTCTTGCCATTTTCAGTCCTTAGATCAGATTCTTTTAAAAGCAGGCCGCATAAGAAATCCTGGTAGCTTAAGTTCTTTTTTTCTGCTTCTTCTATTTCTTCTACTATATTCCTTCTTATTGCTGGAAGCCTTAGCTCCTTTGAAAATTTTGTGATTTTTTCTATAAGTTCTTTCCTGTCTTTATTCTTCATGCCATGCTCACCTCGCTTCTGGCACTGTCTTCTCCATTTAGAATCTTATCCAATGCACTGGTTATCTCTTTAGAGATTACCTCCGTATCTGAAATATTTATGGATTTAATACTGTCTGGCATAACAGCATTTCTTTGCACTATGGTTTTAATCTTTTCAGTTCCTATGCCATTTGGATCTATTCTCTCTAGGATGGCTATGGCATCTTTTATCCTGGCCATACCTTCATAAGATATTAACTCCATAAGCTCTATAAAGCTCTTCTCAAGACCTTTGTAGTATTTTTGGTATATATTCTTAAGCTCCGGCTTCATCCCGGAAAATGCCACGCTGCGCTTCAGCACCCCTGGTTTTAGCTTTAGTGTTTTTATGTAGTGAGCTATATCTATGGACCACTCGTGTCTGCCATATCTTCTTTTATGCCTGGCTACTTCTTTGCTATCATAGTGGCAGATAATCCTATCGGCATAGATCTTTACAAAGATAAACTCTCCTACAAGGCTATCCGGAACAGAGTAGTGACAGCTGTCCACCATAATGGTGGAATACTTATCAGCCCTGGGCTCTGCAGTCCTTGCAGTATCATATCTTGGCACTTGTGGCAGTAGATACGGCTTTTCAAGGACCAGCATCTCATGTGCGCTTTTTCCATTATTTAAAACCTGGCCCCTATGGTTTAGTCTTTTAAGCTCTTTTCTAAAATAGCACCTTGCTTCTTCTACTGAGGAAAACTCATCGGTTTTAGAAAATATCCGTCTTCTTACATACTCGACACTGCGTTCCACATGGCCCTTCTCATTGGCCCTATAGTTATTGCAAAACCGGAATTTAAATCCGTAATAAATAGATAATTTCAGCAGAGCTTCCGTGGGCTCTTTTTCATTTCTGCCTACAAATCTTGCTACTGCGACCCTGGTATTGTCATAGACCATTTCCTTGTAGGATCCCCCAATCTCAGAGAAGAAGTTTGCATGGGTATCTAAAAAACATTCTGTCTTCTGGCTGTAGTAGAGATCTCCGGACCGGTAGTCTCCCTTTGCTGTTGTAAAAACTGACATCTGAAGCACTTTGACCTTTCCTGCAATGGTAAGCTTTACTTCTCCCCAGTCAAACTCAGCTGACTCTCCCGGACCGTACTCCTGCCTTATATATGCTTCTTTTTGCTTTCTTTCTATATTTCCTACGGCATTGCATACTGTGGTATAGCCAATATCAAATCCTTCGTCTTTTAGGGCCTCCAAGATATCTATCTTTTTCTTCTGCTGCTTTGACCGACCGGTGCCTCTTTTTTCTTCATTTTCGGCAAGATAAAACTTAATCCTTGAAAGTATCTTGTCCGTTAGTTTTACTTTATACCTACTGCCTGTGTCATATTTTGGCTTCTCTACAATATCTGCAATAATCTCAGAGCTACAATCTCCAGCATTTACAAGAATATTTTTCTTCCTGTCATATTCCTGTATATATTTTCTTATTGTCTTTCTGGATATGGCTGTTTCCCTGTGAATTTGTCTCTGTGTCTTACCCTCTCTGTAATGCGATATTATTATCTTTTGTTTGTCTATCAATTTAATCATTCCTCCTGTCTCCCTCTATGTAATAATTATTATTTACATAGAGAATGCTATTTTAGAGTGGGGGAGTTTTCAACTGAAACAGTGGGGAGTTTTAGGTTAACACAAACAATCTGAAAGATTAACCCCTTTTGGCCTGTAGTAATAAGTAGATCTTGATATTCCCACTATTTTGCACCACTCTTTCGCTGTTCCCAATCTCTTGAGGTCACTATGGATGAAGACTCTTTTTTTTCCTTTGTATTTAGATCCCTGATCTTTTTTAGCATCTCGTTTTCCAGGGTGAGCCTTCCCACAAGTCTTTGCAGATCCCTTATCCTTAGTTCAAGTTTTGCCATATCTTGAGATGTTACATTTTCAAAGAACCTTCCGGTTTTATACTCTTTTTTCCACCGGCCTATCATTACCGGCGATATTCTATGTTCTCTTGCCAGCTCTGCCTGGGTTGCTGAACCTGAGAGTATCGACTCTACTATCTGCTTCTTAAAATCACTGCTAAAGTTTCTTCTTTCTCTCATCTGATGAGACCTCCTATCTCTTGTATTTGTAAGTCTCATCAGCTATTCTATCTTTAAGTTAATATCGTGTCTAACTTAAGGGTTCACCCCAAAGTGTATATACACTTGCACTTTTATTGGGGGTAAACCCCAAACCCCCTGGTTTTAAAAAATTTAGTTTTAAGCGACTTATTCATTAATATCACTAGTCTTTTTATTATCTTTCAAATACAGGCAATATAGACGCTAATTAGACAAGATTAGCTTATTATTTTTACTATGGTTTTCTAAATTTTATAAAATTATATATATTACATAGATATATAAAAAATATTATTTTGATATGGTATTTTTATTTTGGTATAATATTTAAAATTTT
>JAYEJA010000065.1:0-2946 GCA_034660395.1 Actinomycetota bacterium | reverse complement strand
CTATGTGATACTGTGTATTGTATATTGCATGGGTACTTTTTCTAAATCTCATTTGTACCCATTATACTATGTCTGGACAGCCTATCCATCACCAGACTGAAGTCTGGTGGTTTAACGGCAGACTAAAGTCAATATTATATATTACTTTAAATTTAATATATTAAAAGTGCCGTAAATTTACGCCGTTGAAAACCCTTGAAAACCGGCCATGCATACTTAATTTCCGGATTAAGCTATTTTTTAAATCAAATTTTTTAGGAATATAATTTTTTTTATTTGTTGGTAAAATACAAGTTAAGGTTAAACTGAATATAAAGGGTTGAAAATTCCAGGGGAGGTTAAAAACAACTGCGTATAATATTTGCGGACCTGTATGATAATCAATTTTTTAAGTGAACGGATATGAAAAATAAAAAAAACATAAGTAGATACAGATATATAGACCACATTTCCGATATTGGAATAGAGTTTTATGGTAATAAACCGGCGCAACTTTTTGAAAATGCGGCAGCAGGTATGTTTTCTATCATGTGTGATCTAAAGTTGATTAAACCGGCAGTAAAAAAGAACATTACAGTTAAAGGTAAATATACGGGTTATGAAGATTTGATGGTATCATGGCTTGAGAGGCTAATCTACCTTTATGAAATTGACAGTATTTTATTTTCAGAATTTAAGGTGGCAGAAATTAAGGAAAAGAACAGCAATACAACGCTGAAAGCAGAAATTTCCGGTGAAAAGATAGACCTGCGCAGACATAAAGTAAGAACTGCTGTTAAGGCAGTAACATATCATAAGCTTATGGTAGGGAGAAATTTAAAAGATAATAACTGGAAGGGAAGAGTAATTTTTGACATTTAGCGGGGAGAGGATTTTATATGGGCAATTATAACATTAAAAAAATAAGTGATTATAAATGGGAAATAGAAATAGATAAAAAATATGGAATGAATGTTCCAGGAATAATTTTTGCCGACAGGAATTTTCTGGACCATGCTGTTAATGAAAAAACCATAGACCAGGTTATAAATGTTGCCGCCCTCCCCGGGATTATAAAGGCTTCTTTTGCTATGCCCGACATACATTATGGTTACGGCTTTCCCATAGGCGGAGTGGCTGCTTTTGGAATGGATAATGGAATTATATCACCGGGAGGAGTCGGATTTGATATATCCTGCGGGGTAAGGATACTGCGCAGTAATCTAAGTGTAGATGATGTAAAAGATAAGCTTGAAGATATAATGAGTGTTCTGGCATATAGTGTACCAAAAGGAGTTGGCGGCAGGGGGAGAGTTAAACTCTCGGAAAGCCAGTTAACCAAACTGCTAAAGGGGGGTGTCAGGTGGGCAGTTAAAAAAGGCTACGGCTGGGAGGAAGACATGCTGTTTATAGAGGAAGGCGGATTTATGGAAGGCGGCAATACGGATTTTGTAAGCTCCCACGCCATGAAGAGAGGTCTTGAACAGATAGGAACTCTCGGCTCGGGAAATCATTTCCTTGAGATACAGGCAGTAGATGAAATCTATGACTCCAGAGCGGCAGATTATATGGGCCTTGAAGAAGGGCAGGTAACTATTATGATTCACTCGGGTTCAAGGGGATTCGGACATCAGGTATGCAGTGATTATTTAAAAGTTATGCAGCAGGCCAGCGTAAATTACGGAATAAAGCTCAGGGACAGGCAGCTGGCATGTGCTCCTTTGAATTCCCCTGAAGGGAAGAGATATTACGGGGCAATGATATGTGCTGTCAATTATGCTCTGGTAAACAGGCAGTGTCTTGCCAACTGGGCAAGAGAAGTTCTGGAAAGGTCCTTTGGCAGATCACAGGAAAAATTGGGCCTGAGTCTTATATATGATGTATCTCATAATATAGCGAAGATGGAAGAGCATGATATTAACGGTAAAGTCGAGAATATTTGTGTACACAGGAAGGGGGCAACAAGAGCTTTTCCGCCGGGGCATAAGGATATACCGGATAAGTATAGAGACATTGGACAGCCGGTAATAATCCCCGGGGATATGGGAAGATATTCGTATATACTTACAGGTACGGAAAAAGCAATGAGTGAAAGCTTTGGCTCCACCTGCCATGGAGCAGGGAGACTTATGAGCAGAACTAAAGC
The DNA here is from genome assembly GCA_034660395.1 of Actinomycetota bacterium. Taxonomy (GTDB): domain Bacteria; phylum Actinomycetota; class Humimicrobiia; order Humimicrobiales; family Humimicrobiaceae; genus JAQVEM01. Next base: position 821 of record JAYEJA010000065.1, on the reverse strand, counting down.
TAAAAAAAGTATTCAGGGCAGTGTTTTAAGGAAAGAACTTCTTGATAAAAAGGGAATAGTTGTTATGGCAGGCAGCATGTCCGGATTAGCGGAGGAAGCGCCCCTGGCATATAAGGATGTAAGTGAAGTAGTGGATATAGCTCATAATGCAGGTATATCAAAAAAAGTAGCAAGACTCAGGCCTCTTGGAGTCTTAAAGGGATAAATTTTTGTTTTTTTATAGCAGGGATATACGGCTCAGGGGAATTTATACAAATAAAATTTCGGTAAATATATATTAATTCTTTTATTTAAACTGAAACATTATTATAATGTAATAAATGTGGAAATTGTCACTTTAAGTACTTTCCAGAACTTTAGATGATGGCAGAGTTTTAAGTGTTTTCTGTTTGAAAGTAAATTAATATCACATTTAAAAATAAACTGTGTGACTAAAATGGAAAAAATTGTCTTTTTTAATACCAAGGGCGGGACGGGAAAGACAACTCTCTGTTATAATTTTGGCTGGTATCTTGCCAGTAAAAAAAATAAAAAGATTCTTTTTATGGATTTTGACCCCCAGATTAATCTTGTTCAGGCGTTTGGCATTCAGCGTACTACCGATGATAAGAAAAATATGGATAATCTCATGATTGATAAGGTTACCCCCATTGTCAAGACAAAATATCGACTAAGGTATAGCTACACTTTTATGTTAGAAACAATACGATCTTTACCAAAATATATCTCTGCTGGAGGAGAATATCCCAGACTGGAATGTAGCCTTTCGTTATTGTAAAAGCTAAAATAATCATCTATAGAAGCTTTTGCATCTATACAAC
>JAYEJA010000064.1:0-56651 GCA_034660395.1 Actinomycetota bacterium | reverse complement strand
TGGGTAAATTTCAGGAGATTGAAGAGAAAAAAGTTAGTTTGATTTTAAACGAAAAATAAGAGCGGAAAGAAAGAGTTAAGATAGGAGGAAAATTTGAAAATTATACTTACTAAATATCATGAGAAACTGGGCGATGTCGGAGACGAAGTAGAAGTAAAGTCCGGATATGCAAATAACTATTTAATACCCAACGGCATTGCTGTTCCTGCTACCAGGGGGAATATAAATCAAATGAAAATCGTCAAGCAGGCAGCTATAAAAGTTGAAGCCAGGAATATAAAGGAAGCCGAGGAGCTTGTTAAGAAACTGGAGGACCTCAAGGTTGTATTTGTTGTAAAGACAGGCGGGGAAGGCAAGCTGTATGGTTCTATAACAAATAAAGATATTGCGGAAAAAATTTCTGAAGAAAAAAATATAGATATTGATAGAAAAAAAATTGACCTGCAGGAACATATAAAAGAGCTGGGGGAATATGATATAGATTTAAAATTATACAAGGAAATAAAGGCGTCTGTTAAAATAAAAGTGGAGCCGGATGAGGAGTCAAAGGCGTTAATAGAGGCCTATGAAGCAGAAAAGGAAAAAGAGGAAAAGGAAGAAGCGGAAAGGCAGAAGCTTGGGGAAAGCAAAGAAGAAGAGCCTGAAGATAAGGATGAGAAAGAAGAGAAGCCTGTTAAAGAAAAAGCAAAAAAGATAAAAGCGGAAGAAAAGAAGGAAGATAAGAAGGATAAAACCGGTAAAGACTAAATAAAATATTAAAGATAACCTAAAATCTGTTTCTGGACATAAAAATAGTTTATGCAAGAACAAATTAAAAAAGAAAGAAAAATCTCTCCTCTTGATACCAGTAAATTAGCAAGGATACCGCCATATAACATAGAAGCCGAAGAGTCCCTCCTGGGTGCTATGTTAATTTCAAAAGATGCCATATTATCGGTTATAGAGATGGTAAATTCGGAAGATTTTTACAGGAAATCCAATCAGGAAATTTTTAATTCAATAATAGAACTGTACATGAAGGGGGAGCCCGCCGATCCCATAACGGTAGCTGACCATCTTAAAAAGAAAGGGCTGCTTGAGGAAATAGGGGGAAAAACTTTTATACACTCTCTCATAAGTAATATACCTCTCGCAGCTAATTCGGAGTATTATGCAAGAATTGTAAGAAATTATTCAATTTTAAGGAAATTGATTTATGCAGCTACCAAAATAGCAACTATGGGATATGAAGTTCCCGAAGATTTGCAGGCAACTGTGGATAAGGCCCAGCAACTTGTATTTTCAGTGTATAAGGATTTGAACAGAGGCAGCTCCGGGGATAGAAGTGCAGTAATGAAAGACCTGGTATCAGAGGCATATGAGCTTATAGAAGTATTGCATGAAGGTGATTCCGATATATCGGGAATACCTTCCGGTTATGTAGATTATGACCAGATGACTTCCGGTTTCCAGAACTCCGACTTAATTGTGATAGCGTCAAGACCGGGAATGGGGAAAACCTCGTTAGTACTTGGAATGGCAAAAAATATTGCCATGAGGGAGAAGCTGCCTGTGGCTATTTTCTCCTTAGAGATGTCAAAACAACAGATAGCACTGAGAATGATGAGTGCAGAATCGAAGATAAACCTTAAGGACCTGAGAAGGGGCAAGATAAGGGATGAAGAATGGTCGAAGCTTGCAAGGTCGGTTGAAAGATTATCGGAGTGTAAAATATATATAGATGATACCGCATTTTTAAATGTAATGGACCTCAGGGCAAGGGCCCGCATGATGGTCAGTACAAGCGGCGTTAAACTTGTAATTGTTGATTACCTGCAGCTGATGCAGTCCACTTCAAATTACAGAGGGAACAAAGTTCTGGAAATAACCGAGATATCACAAAATCTTAAAGGTATTGCCAAGGAGTTAAATGTACCAGTTATAGCAGTGTCCCAGCTTTCAAGGGAAGTAGAGAAGAGAGATAAGAAAAGGCCGTTTCTTGCGGATTTAAGAGAATCAGGCTCTATTGAGCAGGACGCAGACCTTGTAGTGTTTATATACAGGGATGATTATTACCAGGAAGATGAAAACAGGCATACGGAAAAAGCCGAAATCATAGTGGCAAAACACAGGAACGGTCCTACGGGAAAAATTAACATGCATTTCAATAAGAAGTTTGCGCTGTTTTCAAATCTAAGTAAGTCATACCAGACTGAAGAGGGGGGTTAATAAAATGCCAGGTATAGCAATTGTCGGCTCACAGTGGGGTGACGAGGGAAAAGGAAGGATAGTTGATTTAATCTCAAACAATGTGAATATGGTGGTCAGATTCCAGGGAGGAAATAATGCCGGTCATACGGTTGTGAAGGGAGATGACCATTTTAAGCTTCATTTAACACCATCAGGGATTTTATATCCTGATGTAACCTGTGTTATAGGAAATGGTGTGGTATTAAATCCCGAGGTTTTAATAAGTGAGCTGGATGAGCTGGAAGGCAAGGGGATAAAAACAGATAACTTAAGAATAAGCTGTAATGCTCACCTGGTTATGCCCTATCATATAATTATGGATAAAGCGGCTGAGAACAGGCTGGGTAAATCCAGGATAGGAACTACTCATAAGGGAATCGGGCCTGTTTATGCCGATAAGGCATTAAGAAGGGGTATAAGAGTACAGGATTTGCAGGATCTAAAGATATTCAGGACCAAGCTGGATGCTTCTTTAAAGTTAAACAATACCATACTGGAGAAAATTTACGGCCTTAAACCGCTGGATCCGGATGAGGTTTTTAACCAGTATAAAAAATATGCGAAAAGAATTGGGAAATATATTGTGGATACCACTTTTCTCATAAGTAAGGCGCTTGAGGAAAATAAAAGGGTACTGTTTGAAGGAGCCCAGGGAACGATGCTTGATATCGACCATGGAACTTATCCCTATGTAACTTCTTCTTCAACAATTGCCGGGGGTATCTGTGTCGGAGCGGGCGTGGGTCCATGCAGGCTGGATGAGATAATCGGCATAGTAAAGGCATACACTACAAGGGTTGGCTCGGGACCATTTCCGACCGAAGAAGAAGGCAGTACCGGTAAGTATCTAAGAGAGAAAGGAAAAGAGTACGGCACGACAACAGGCAGGGCAAGGAGATGCGGCTGGCTTGATACGGTTATATTGAAATATTCCTCTATGATAAATACTTTTGACAGCATTGCACTTACAAAGCTTGATGTACTCAGTGGACTGAAAAAAATAAAGATATGCACCGGTTACAGATATAATGGCAGGGTTTATAAGAATATGCCCGGCCACCAGACAATTTTGCATAAGTGCGAACCCGTATATGAAGAATTTAAGGGCTGGGATAAAGATATAAGTAAAATAAAGGAATTTGAAGACCTTCCAGTCCCGGCAAAGGATTATATAAAAAAGATTGAAAAAATTCTTAAGGTCCCGGTCTCTATGATAAGCGTAGGAGCTGAAAGAAGCAGGGTAATTATTAAAGATAAGATTTTAAAAGACAGGTTGTTCAATCAGGATAGCAGGTCAACGCTTATAGTTTAATAAAGTAAATAAAGGAGAAAAGTTGAATATACTGGTAATTGGCAGTGGAGGCAGGGAGCACTGTCTTGCCTGGAAAATATCAAAAAGCCCTCTGGTAGATAAGATATATGCTGCTCCGGGCAATGCAGGGATAGCCGGGATTGCAGAATGTATCAAAATCGACATACCCAGGGAAAATTTTGAGGAGATTGCGAATCTGGTAAGGGAAAAAGATATAGATTTAACTGTAGTTGGTCCGGAGGCGCCTCTGGTAGAAGGTATAGTTGATTATTTTAATAAAGAGGGGCTTAAGGTTTTTGGTCCCGACAGTAAAGCAGCCATGATAGAGGGCAGTAAGGTATTTGCAAAAGAGTTTATGCAGAGGAATAATATCCCCGTCCCCGGTGGAATTGTTTTGGGGAAAAAAGATTATGATAGGGCGAAAGATTACATAAAGGAAAGAAAGAAATACCCCGTTGTTATAAAGGCTGACGGGCTTGCAGCAGGGAAGGGTGTTGTTATTGCCATGGATAAAAACCAGGCAATGGAAGCTCTGGAAGATTGTTTTATAAAAAATAAATTTGGTACGGCAGGCAACCGTGTGATAATTGAGGACTTCCTGGATGGTTATGAGTTATCCGTGTTAAGTCTATGTGATGGTAAGAATATAATTCCAATGGCGCCGGCCCAGGATTATAAAAGAATTTTTGATAATGACAGGGGTAAAAATACGGGCGGAATGGGAAGCTACAGCCCGGTTCCCAGGGTTGATGATAAAACGTATGGGCGGATTTTAGATGAAATAGTTTTTCCTACATATAATGCAATGATAAGAGAGGGCATAATATATAAGGGTGTATTGTATGCCGGGATAATGATTAGCAATGGAGATCCATATCTTCTGGAATATAACTGCCGGTTTGGAGATCCTGAAACACAGGTTATACTGCCGAGACTAAAGGATGATATAGTGCCTCTTCTTACGGGATGCGCAGAAGGTAATCTAAAAAATAAAGAAGTAAGATGGGATAGCAACAAATGTGTTTGTGTCGTAGCTGCTTCTGAAGGATATCCCCGGAGCTCATCAAAGGGCGATGTAATCAGCGGTCTTGAAAATTATAATAGTGATAAGGATATCATTATATTTCATGCCGGCACGAAAGTGGAAGACGGCAGTATAGTGACAAATGGAGGCAGAGTTTTTGGTGTTGTTTCAAGAGCTGCCAGTTTCAGTGAGACGAGAGAGAAGATATATTCAGCAATAGGGAAAATAAAATTCAGAGGAATACAGTACAGAAAAGATATTGCATTAAAGGCAGAAAGGAGTGAGTGATTAATAATGGCTGATGGTAAAAAAGTCGCTGTGGTGATGGGCAGTACTTCAGATAAGGATGTAATGAAGAAAGCGCTAAATATTTTAGAGGAATTTGGAGTAGGTTGTGAAGTAAATGTTCTTTCAGCTCATAGAATGCCTGACAGAACAAGGGAATTTGCGCTGGGTGCGAAATCAAATGGTTTAGAAGTAATAATTGCAGGAGCGGGAAAAGCGGCTCATCTTCCAGGTTTTATTGCTTCTCATACGACGGTTCCGGTAATAGGCGTACCCATTAAGTCGGCAGGTTTAAACGGGCTGGATTCTCTTTTTTCCATAGTTCAGATGCCTTCAGGAGTTCCTGTTGCGTGCATGTCTATAAACGGGGCGGAGAATGCTGCACTTCTGGCCATACAGATACTTGCTCTGAAAAATGATGATCTGGCAAAAAAATTTGAGGAATATAAGGCCAATTTAGCAAAGTAACATAAAATTTTTATATTAAAAGAATATATCATCTGGAAAAATCAGAGGTCATTAAGTAATGAGCGGAGATGAAATAAAGATAAAAGTAAGGGATTTTGGATTTTATTACAGTGCGGTAAAAGTTTTATCGGACATAAGTATGGATATAAAAAAGAATTCCATAACTGCGATAATAGGCCCTTCGTGATGCGGAAAGTCCACGTTTCTTCGAACCTTCAATCGAATGAATGAGCTTCTTCCCGGCACCTGCGTGGAAGGTCAGGTAATAATTGATGATGTCGATATATACAAAGATAATATCGATGTTGTAGACCTGAGGAAAAGAATTGGGATGGTTTTTCAGAGACCCAATCCATTTCCAAAGACAATTTATGAAAATGTATCCTTTGGACCGCGTTTACATAAAAAATATTCGAAGAGCCAGCTGGATTCAATAGTAGAGGATAGTTTAAAAAGGTCTGCGCTCTGGGATGAAGTAAAGCATAAAATGAATAAAAATGCCATGGATCTTTCAGGAGGTCAGCAGCAGAGATTATTTATAGCGAGGCTGCTTGCTGTAAATCCTGATATGATACTTATGGATGAACCTGCATCTGTGCTTGACCCGATATCAACTCAAAAAATAGAAGATTTAATAGATGAACTTAAGAAAAATTACACCATAATCATAGTCACCCATAATATGCAGCAGGCAGCAAGGGTCTCACAGAAAGCGGCTTTTTTACTTACTGAAAAGATTGGAGAGCCGGCGGTCTTAATCGAGTACGGTGATACCAACAGGATATTTACAAATCCGGAAGATAAGAGAACAGAGGATTATATAACTGGAAGGTTTGGTTAATTAAGTATTATTTTTGACATCTTTTATATCATACAATATAATACCTCAATTAAATAATTAACTTATTAACAGTTCCAATAGTGGGGACTAATATTAAAAAGTTATATAAAATGATGAAGAAATAAGGGGAAGGAATCTATGAAAGAGTATCGTCTTACAAAAGAAGGATATGAAGAACTGATTAAAGAGAGAAAAGACCTTACTGATAACAAGCGCAAAGAGATAGCTGAAAGACTTAAAGAAGCAAAAAATTCAGGCGGAGACCTTGCTGAGAATTCCGAATATGATTATGCCAAGAACGAGCAGGCCTTTACAGAAGGCAGAATAGAGCAGATAAATGAAATTTTAAGCAATTATGTAATTATTGAGAATAAAAAAAACAAAGGGCTGATTGAGATCGGCTCTATTGTAATAGTGAGGGATGTAAATAAAAAAAGGAATAAAGAGTTAAAGATGGTAAGTTCGATAGAATCAGACCCCGATAAAAATAAAATTTCAGATGAATCACCCATGGGAATGGTGCTCCTTAATAGAAAAGAAGGAGACGAAGTTCTTGTTAAGACCCCTGAAGAGACTAAAAAGTTGAAGATTATAAAGATAAAATAATAATATTATTTTTAACATTGGCAATATAGATTTTTTTGAGTAATGAAGAAAAATGAAAACGAAAATAGAAGAGGTAATACCTCAAAGAAGGAAAGCGGGGAAAGCACCAGTGCGTTTACTTCAAAAGGCGAGTATTTGTTAGATGCGGAAAGCCGCCTGGCTGAATCACTTGAGAAGAAGCTTGAAAAGGTGAAAGCCTTAAAAAAGGACGGTAGGGATATATATAAGGGCAGATTTGAAAAGAACGCAAATATATCGGATATAAAAGCAAAATATGCAGAACTTAAAGCCGGTGATAAGGATACATACATTTTTAAAATAGCGGGCAGGCTGATGGGCTTCAGGAAACATGGCAAAGCTGCTTTTGCCGATATAAAGGATTTTACGGGAGAAATCCAGCTTTATGTTAACCAGAGGAACCTTGGAAAAGAGAACTACGACAAGTTCCTGAATCTGGATATCGGAGACTGGGCAGGCATGGAGGGAAATGTTTTTGTAACACATGCAGGAGAGCTTTCCATAAATGTTTCCAGGTTCGAGCTTATTAGCAAAGCCGTAAGGATACTTCCGGAGAAATGGCACGGATTGAAGGATAAGGAATTAAGGTACCGCCAGAGGTATCTTGATTTCATTATGAACCCCGGGGTAAAGGAAACATTTTTAGCAAGAATTAAGATTATAGATGCTATAAGAAAGTTTCTAAGCAGTAATGGTTTTAATGAAGTGGAAACACCCATGCTGCAGTCTATTCCGGGAGGAGCTGCCGCAAGGCCCTTTGTTACACATCATAATGCGCTGGATATCGACCTTTATTTAAGGATTGCGCCGGAGTTATATTTAAAAAGATTAATCATAGGCGGTTTTGAAAAAGTTTTTGAAATAAACAGGAATTTTAGAAACGAAGGGATATCCTACAAGCATAATCCGGAATTTACCATGTTGGAATTTTATCAGGCATATGCTGACTATAATGATATGATGGATATAACGGAGAAGTTGATAAAGTTCGTTGCCAGCGAATCCAGGGGAAAATTAACCGCGACTTACAGGGGAGATAAAATAAATCTTGGCGGAGAATGGAAAAAAATTACCATGCTGGAATCTATCCGTAAAATAGCTGAGGTTGATGTAAGTTTTGATAACACAGTAGAAGAACTGCTGTCTATTGCAGACAGTTTCGATATTGAGATTGATAAAGGGGCAGGGAAGGGTAAAATAATAAATGAAATATTCGAAGCCCGGGTTGAACCGAAGCTTATACAGCCTACTTTTATAAAAGATTACCCCATAGAAATTTCTCCTCTGGCAAAGAGGCATCCTGAGAATAAAAATCTGACTGAAAGATTTGAACTTTTTATTGGAGGAGAAGAAATTGCCAATGCATTCTCGGAGCTAATCGATCCTGGGGAACAGCTGAATAGATTTAGGAACCAGGCAAAGAGCAAGCTTGAAGAAGAAAGAATTACGGGGAAGATAGATATAGATTTTATAAAAGCTATGGAATATGGGATGCCGCCGACAGGCGGAGAAGGTATTGGAATTGACAGATTGGTAATGATTCTTACAGGCAGCAATTCCATAAGAGATGTGATTCTTTTTCCTCTTTTGAGACCGGAATAAGAATAAACAGCATATAATGTATTTCATGTTATATGTGCCCATTCTTATAGAAAAGATGATATAATTTTCTTTATAAAATACTAAATAAATATTATTACAGTGGTGGTTATATATGAAGTGCGATTTCTGTAATAAAAATAAAGCTACGATTTATTTAATAAAAATCCAGGATAACAGGATAGAAAGAATAAATATATGTGATGAGTGTGCAGAGAAATTTTCTTTGCACAGCGATAAAGATTTCTATAAGGACCTCCCTGAAATTATCTATAAATTGTTTGGTGCAGGCAGTAAAGATATTACAGATAGAGTTAAGAAAGTATGGGGTAATTTGAGTTATAGAAACAACAGGCAATGTCCTGATTGCGGAATTGATTTAAAAACTATTAAGAAAACCGGGCTGGCAGGATGCAGTAATTGTTACAGTGAACTTGGCAAGGCCCTCCTTCCTTTAATAAAAAATATACAGGGAAGTCTGGAGAGTAAAGGCAAAATACCCCTGAGAACAAGTAAAAAAATCAGGATTGAAAAGAGTATAAAAAGCCTTAAAAATAAACTCAAAAACGAGGTAATCATTGAAAACTTCGAGGAAGCAGCCAGAATAAGGGATAAAATAAAAAAACTGGAGAAGAGTATAAATGGGCATGGCAGGTAAAAAATTTAATCTTATTGATAATAATACCGGCAGGGATGAATTTATAAATAAAATTATTTTAAAGACCAGAGTAAATGTGGCAAGAAATATTGCCGGCAGAAAATTTACCAGTACCAGCAGCAGCCGTGATAAAAATGTATTGCTGGAGGCGGTAAAAAAAGAGGTAAGTTCTATGAAAAAATTTGAGGATTTCAGGTTTTACAGAATTAAAGATCTTGAAAATTCGCAGAGGGATTTGCTTTTCAGGGATTATATGATTGATACCGAATTTACGGGAAATATGCAGGGACGGGGCCTGTTTGCAGGAAATAGAACGCATGGGGAAGGGGCATCGGCTGTAATTATAAACAGTGAAGATCATATAAATATACAGAGTGTATACCCGGGTTTAAATATATATGAGGCATATAATGAAGTTATAAAAATTGAAAAAATTTTTGAAAAAAAGTTTGATTTTGCCTTTGATAAGGATCTTGGGTATCTGACAGCAAGTCCTTTTAATCTCGGCACTGCTTTAAGAATACATATTATTGCTCATCTTCCCGTTGTTGTATTAAGCTCTGAAATCAGTGATTTATTAAAAAGAATGAGCAGGGTCGGGTGCCAGGTTAAAGGATATTTTATTGAACAATCGGAGGCAGCAGGCAATTTGTTTGAGATTTTTAATGAATCTACACTGGGCAGGAGCGAGGATGATATTCTTGAAGAAGTTGAAGCAATTTGCTTGAATGTAGCTGAAGAAGAAGAAAATGCAAGGGAACGATTAAAAAAGAAGGATCTTCCGGGGATTAAAGATAATGTGTACCGTTCCTTTGGATTGCTAAAGTATGCTAAAATATTATCGTATGAGGAATCACTTGAGCTATTATCAGTAATAAAGCTAGGTGTAGACCTTGATATAATTGATAACGTGAGTGACTTTGATTTTTTTGAATTAGTAGATAAAATAAGTAATTCACGTATTATAATAGATATGGAATTAGGCGGAAAAATTAATAGCGACTATATTGATTCTATAAGAGCTGATATGATAAGAAAAAAGATAACGAAGGAAGCTGATTAAATGTTTGAGAGATTTACAGAAAGAGCGAGAAAAGTAGTGGTTAAAGCTCAGGATGAAGCAAGGTTCTTGAAGCAGAACTATATCGGTACAGAGCATATACTGCTTGGTTTAATTGATGAAAAGGAAGGAATTGCGGCCAGGGTTTTTTATGAGCTGAATTTGTCTGTTGAAGAAATCAGAAATGCCGTAAAGGAAGTAGTTACCGAGGGAACTTCTGAGTCTTATGATCATATACCTTTTACACCAAGAGCAAAGAAGGTTCTGGAGCTGTCTTTAAGAGAAGCTCTCCAGATGGGCCATAATTATATCGGTACGGAGCATGTACTTTTAGGACTGCTTAGAGAAGGTGAAGGTGTAGCGGCAAGGGTTCTAAACAGTCTTGGGATGACTCTTAATATCGTAAAAGAGAAAGTAAAGGAAATACTTGATAATCAGCCCTATTATGCAGACTCTGAGAAGAACATAACTAAAAAAAATCAAAATAAATCCCTTAAAATGCTTGCCCGGTATGGGAAGAATCTAACGCTGCTGGCAAAGGAAGACAAACTTGACCCGCTGATTGGAAGAAGAAAAGAGATTGACAGAATAATTCAGATACTCTCCAGAAGAACCAAGAATAATACGATACTTATTGGTGAATCAGGGGTAGGCAAAACGGCTATCGTTGAGGGATTGGCGCAGTTTATATATTCCAAAAAGGTCCCCTCAAATCTTGTTAACAAGAGAATATTTACACTTGACCTGGGAGCTTTAATTGCAGGCTCGAGGTACAGGGGAGATTTTGAGGAAAGATTAAAAAAAGTCCTGTCAGAGATAAAAAATGACGGGGAAATTATACTTTTTATTGATGAGGTCCATACCCTGGTAGGCGCAGGTGCTGCCGAAGGAGCTATAGACGCCGCAAGCATATTGAAACCAATGCTTGCAAGGGGTGAGATACAGGCGGTTGGTGCCACCACGATAAATGAATACAGGAAATATGTTGAAAAAGATAAGGCGCTTGAAAGAAGGTTCCAGCCAATTTTTATAAATGAACCCACGGTATATGAGACTATAGAAATATTAAGGGGGCTTAAAAATAGATATGAATTGTTCCATAACCTGAGCATAGATGAAGAATCAATAGTTGCAGCAGCGAAGCTGTCCCACCGTTATATCAGTGACAGGTTTTTACCTGATAAAGCGATAGACCTGGTAGATGAAGCGGCGTCACGGGTGAGGGTAAGGACTCTTACCGCGCCACCTGATTTGAAAGAGATTGAGGTTAAAATTGAAAAAATAGTTAAAGATAAGAAGAAAGCAATAGAGTCGCAGGATTTTGAAAAAGCGGCGCAACTGCGTGATAAAGAAAAGCAAATGCTAAAAGAGAAAAAGAAAATAGAAGAGATTAATACAAGGTCCAGGAAAACCGGTAAGGAGACCGTTAATGAAAGTGAAATAACGGAAGTGCTATCAAACTGGACCGGTATCCCTGTCTATAAGTTAACTTCAAGTGAATCATCCAAATTACTCAGGATGGAAGATAAACTGCACAAGAGAGTTGTCGGGCAGGATGAGGCTGTTAAAACTGTTTCCAGGGCAATAAGACGGTCACGTTCGGGAATTAAGGACCCTAAAAGACCAATTGGTTCTTTTATGTTCCTAGGACCATCGGGAGTCGGCAAAACTGAGCTGGCCAAAACTATAGCAGAATTTTTGTTTGATAAAGAGGAAGCCATAATACAGATTGATATGTCTGAATATATGGAGAAGCACTCTGTATCAAAGCTGGTTGGCTCTCCGCCCGGATATGTCGGTTACGATGAAGGAGGCCAGCTGACCGAGCTTGTTAGAAGAAAACCATATAGCGTGATACTTCTTGATGAAATAGAGAAGGCGCATCCAGACGTATTTAATATATTGCTTCAAATTTTTGAGGACGGACGTCTTACCGACTCTCAGGGCAAGAGGGTTGATTTTAAAAATACCGTAATTATAATGACATCAAATCTGGGGGCAAGGGAAATACAAAAAAATACCCCGATGGGATTCAAGAAGATAAATACGGATGACTTATCATATGATGAAATAAAAGAAAAGGTAATGAACGAGCTTAAAAAAGCTTTCCGTCCGGAATTCTTAAACAGGGTAGACGAGGTTACAGTGTTCCATAAACTGAAAAAACAGCAGATTTACAGTATTATGGACCTTATGATGTCCAGGTTGCAGCAGCAGCTTGAACTGCAGGGTATTACTATAGAACTTAAAAAGAGCGCGAAAGACCTGCTGCTGAAGAAGGGTTATGACCCTTCAATGGGGGCAAGGCCCATGAGGAGATGCATACAGAGTATGATTGAAAACCCGCTTTCTGAAAAGTTAATAAGCGGTGAAGTTAAGTCCGGGCAAAAGGTAGAGGTAAGAGCAAAAGATAAGAAAATGAATTTTGAAATAAAGAAATTAAGCCGTGGAAGTGTTTTAAAAGTTTAGAGCCATAAGAGTAATCAATGAATAAAAAAGAAGAACTATTAATAGATTGCCTGAAAAAGATAGCTCCCGGCAGTGACCTTAGATTGGGTATTGAGTACATACTTCAGGGAAGAACAGGGGGCCTGATAGTAATTGGAGATTCAGAAGAGGTACTGAAGCTTGTCAATGGAGGGTTCTATATTGGGTGTAGTTTTACACCTGCCAAATTCTATGAACTTGCAAAGATGGATGGAGCAATTATATTAAGTTCTGACGGCAAGCGTATTTTGTATGCCAATACGCATCTTTTCCCGGATCCCAATATTAAGACTTTCGAAACAGGAACAAGACACAGGACTGCAGAGAGAGTGGCGAAACAGACCAATACCCTGGTTATTTCCATTTCTATGAAGAGGGATGTAGTAACCATCTATAAAGGTGATATAAGGTATATGCTTGAAGAATCAAGGGTTATTCTGTCCAAGGCGAATCAGGCACTGCAGACACTTGAGAAATACAAAGAAGGATTGGATAAGCTTACATTTAACCTTACGGTAAAGGAACTGGAGGATATAGTTACCCTTTTTGATGTAGTTGCCATACTGCAGAGGTCAAGTATAGTACAGAGGACGGAAAAGGAAGTCAAGAAGTATATATACGAGCTGGGGGTGGAAGGAAGACTTCTAAATATGCAGGTCGATGAGCTGATGGCAAATGTGGAAGGTAATTCTTTAAATATCATTAGTGACTATGTAAAAACAGGAGTTGATGCTGAACCTTCAGAGATAAAAGATAAGATCAATTCCTTGAGCGAAAAGCAACTTCTTGAGCTGGGAAAGATTGCGAAATTTTTGGGTTATGGAGTTGAAGGCAGTTTAAGAGAGCTTGATATGCATCCAAGAGGTTTAAGAATCATTACCGAGGTAAGGAGATTTCCGCACAAGGTAGTAATTGGCCTGGTTGAGGAATTTGGTGATTTGAGAAATATATTAAATGCAAGCATAGAAGAATTATCTAAAGTTTCAGGTATGGGAAAAAATAGGGCCAGGTCGCTATATGATAAGTTAAAGAAATTTTCAGAGTACTATTTATATAATGAGCTGTATACTGGAAAAGGAGGAGTAATCCCAAAAATCAAAATGTAGCATTACCGGAAATATGTTATAGTTTTTTAAATTTAGAGTTCTTCTTTTAAAAAGTTTCTTCAAAAAAAATACTAGTTATAATAATTTATGAATGTAGCGGTAATTACAGCAGCCGGGGAGGGTACAAGATTAAAGAGTAATATCAATAAGCAGTTTATGGATATTTACGGCAGGCCGATACTGGCGCATACTATAAATGCTTTCCAGAACTCTTTAAAGATAAGGCAAATCTATGTTTCAGTCCCAAAATATTATCTGGATTTATGCCGGAAAAAAATAATTGACAAATACTCTTTTAATAAAGTAAAGAAGCTTATAATTGGCGGCAGAAGCAGGCAGGAATCTGTCTATAACGCGCTCAAAGCACTACCCCGGTCTTCCAGGATAGTATCTATCCATGATGGTGTAAGGCCCCTTATTACTTCTCAGGAAATTGACCTTTTAATTAATACACTGCTCAGGGAAAGCAGAAAGGATAAAAGAATCAGGGGAGCTATAATGGCGGCATCTGTTATGGAGACTGTAAAAATAGTAGACAATAACCTTATTAAAAAGACTGTACCGAGGGAAACAGTCTGGCATGCCCAGACACCTCAGGTTTTTTTTTATGAGGATATTTTAAAGGCGCATAATAAGGCCATAGAAGATAACTTTATAGGTACGGACGATGCCTCGCTGCTTGAAAGGCTGAATCTGAAAATTTGTGTGGTAAGGGGGAGGCATGAGAATATAAAGATTACAACTCCGCTGGACCTGTTTCTGGCGGAACTTGCCATGACCAGAAATATAGCAAAATATCCCTTGAAAATGAATAAGAGAAAGAAAGGATAATACTTATGAGGGCTGGATTGGGATTTGATGTGCATAAGTTTAAAAAAGGCAGAAAGTTAATACTGGGAGGAGTAAATATAGGATATCCTGAAGGGCTTGACGGTTATTCCGATGCCGATGTTCTCCTTCACGCTTTAATGGATGCAATACTGGGTGGATGCGGCCTCGGGGATATAGGGGTCCATTTTCCGGATAACGATATAAAATATAAGGATATATCGAGTATGGTCCTGCTGGAAGAAGTAAGAAAAAAAATGGAAGAAAAAAATTTCAAAATTGTAAATATTGATGCGACTTTAATTATGCAGGAACCAAAAGTATCGGGATATATACCGCAGATGAGAAAAAACATTGCGGGAGTTTTAAAGATTAGTGAAAAAGATATAAATATAAAAGCAACCACTACGGAAGGCCTTGGATTTTGCGGGCGGAAAGAAGGAATTGCCGCAGAGTGCGTTGTTATGCTGGGGTAGGGTAATATTTTAATAATAAGTACCTGACTCAGGTAAATTATAAATATGGGGTAATGGAGTGAGAATGGTACCGCGTTTTAGGTTTGCGCCGTCTCCTACAGGCGGTCTTCATATAGGAACTGCGAGAACTGCACTTTTTAACTGGCTGGCTGCAAGGGGCATGAATGGAAAGTTTATTTTAAGGATTGAAGATACCGATGTAAAGAGGTCAAACCGTGAACATGAGAAATCAATAGTAAATGATTTAAAATGGCTCGGACTCGGGTGGGATGAGTTCTACAGGCAGAGTGAAAGAATTAAAAAATATCAGGAGTTTGCCGGGAGGCTTTTAAAAGAAAAAAAAGCTTACAGGTGTTTTTGTTCCCCTGCGAGATTGGAGAAACTCAGGGCAAGCCAGTATGCTTCAGGGAAAATTTCAAAATATGACAATCGCTGCAGAAGCCTTGGTGAAGATGAAATTAAAAAAAATTTAAGTGAAGGTAAAAGGTTTACGATAAGATTTAAAGTTGATGATGATAATGAAATTATTTTTAATGATTTGGCAAGAGGTAAAATAAGATTTAAATCCGATGTCATAGGGGATTTTATAATAATTAAATCTGACGGTACTCCTTCCTATAACTTTGCCGTAGTAGTGGATGATGGGGATATGAAAATAACCCATGTTATAAGGGGCGAAGACCATCTGACAAATACTGCAAGGCAGGTTTTGTTATTTAAAAGTCTTGGATTTAATCTGCCTTATTTTGCTCATCTGTCGATGATACTTGGTGAAGATGGGTCTAAATTAAGCAAGAGGCATGGAGCTACAACAATTACCCAGTTCAGGGAAGGCGGGTACCTGGCAGAAGCTTTGGCCAATTATCTTTCAATGCTTTCCTGGTCTCCGGGGGAAGGCAGGGAGGTATTCGGTATAAATGATGTTGGAGGCAGGTTTAAGATTTCTGATATATCAAAAAGCCCTGCTGTATTCGATATAAATAAATTAAAATGGTTTAACGGAATTCATATGAGGAGAAAAACTGCTGGAGAGCTGGTTGAACTTTGTCTGCCGTTCTTAATCAGGGAAAAAGTGATAAGTAAAAGAGATATAAAAAATAAGGCAGTTATGGATAAGATTTACAGGGGAGTAAAATCATTTAAGGATAACTTGAAGGTTTTAAGCGATTTCCCCGGTTATATAAAGGATTATCTGACGGAAAAAATTACTAAATACAGCGGTGAGGCAGTAGAAATTTTAAGGGTGGGTACATCTAAAATTGTAATTGAAAATTTTCTGGAGGAGCTGGAAAATGAAGGGAAAACTTTTGACAACATAAAGGATATGGATTTAAATGAGGAAAAAAGTAAAAATCTTATAAACGGCATAAAGGAAAAGTCAAAAGGGCTTAAGATAAAAGGAAAATACCTGTACATGCCAATAAGGGTTTCTGTTACAGGTAAAACACACGGACCTGAACTGCCGGGGGTTATTTCAATGTTGGGCGCGGAAACATGTATACAAAGAGCAAGGCAGACTTTAGAATATATAAAAAGAAATATTTAAATATAAAGAGATTATACGTAAAATATAAAATAAAAATAATAAAAGGTAAAAATTTATGGGATTAATAGCAGAGATAAAAGAACTCGTAAAATCTGCAAAAGAAAATGACCCGGCTGCGGTAAGCACTGCCGAAATACTTTTTACTTATTCGGGGGTTCATGCAGTTTTAAATCACAGGATTGCTCACTGGCTCTACAGGCATAAGATACCCTTTATACCCAGATGGATATCACAGTACAGCAGGTTTTTAACCGGTGTGGAAATACATCCGGCAGCAGTAATAGGAAAGAGGTTTTTTATTGACCATGGTATGGGCGTGGTCATAGGTGAAACTTCTGAAATTGGGGATGATGTAACTTTGTATCAGGGAGTAACCCTGGGCGGAACGGGTAAGGAACAGGGGAAACGTCATCCCACGATTGGAAACAATGTGGTCATATCTGCCGGAGCAAAGATTCTCGGGTCAATTGAGATTGGAAATAATGTTATTATCGGCTCTGGAGCGGTTGTAATTAAATCGGTTCCTGATAAATGTACGGTGGTGGGAGTTCCCGGAAGGATAGTTAAGGTAAGAGGCGAGAAGGTTCTTTCAGATGAATTTCACAGGATGAATCTGCCTGACCCTGTAAGTGAGCTTTTAAGTGACTGCCGCGCCAGGATAGATTTTCTTGAAAAAGAAATAAAAAAAATAAAAAAAGAGGAAAATAAAGAAAACTGATAGATTATAGTATTACTGCTGCGGAATTAGTAAAATCAAGTGAACAATATGGTCAGGAGGATACTGGTGAGTTTAAAAGTATACAATACTCTGAAGAGGGAAAAGCAGTTATTTGAACCAATAAATGAAGGCAGGGTCAGGATGTATGTGTGCGGCCCCACCGTTTATAATTATATATCCATAGGTAATGCAAGACCGGTTATTGTTTTTAATATGGTAAGGAATTATCTACAGTATATTGGATATAATGTAGAATATGTCCAGAATATTACCGATATAGAAGACAAGATAATAAAAAAGGCGCAGGATGAAAAAGTTGACTACAGGGTAATAACTTCAAGATATATTAATGCCTTTATGGAGGAATTGAAAAACCTTGAGATAGGAGGATTCAGCAAGATGCCTCTGGCTACCGAGATGATAACCGAGATAATCGATATTGTAGAAAGGATTATTGAGAACGGCTATGGATATGTGGTTGACGGTAATGTTTATTTTGAAGTGAGTAAGTTTTCCGGTTATGGAAAGTTGTCAGGCCAGAATATAGATGAAATGAGGGGTAGCGGGGAAGAAAGTCTTAATAAGAGAAAGAAAATCGATTTTACTTTATGGAAGAAAGCGAAAGAGGGAGAGCCGTCATGGGAAAGCCCCTGGGGTAAGGGCAGGCCGGGCTGGCATATTGAATGCTCTGCGATGGCGACTACATTGCTTGCCGCTAATATTGACATACACGGGGGAGGAATAGACCTGGTTTTTCCCCACCATGAAAATGAAATTGTACAGTCGGAATCCGCCTTTCCGGGTAAAGGTGATTTTGTAAAATACTGGATGCATAACGGGATGATTGAAGTAAAAGAAGAGAAGATGTCAAAATCTAGTGGTTTAAAGAAAAACTGGATATTGAGGAATCTGCTTAAGGTTTACTCTGCCAATGTAATAAAAATGTATGTTTTATCCACTCACTACAGAAGCCCTCTGGAGTTTAGCATGGAAAAACTGGATGAAGCGGAAAAGGCGTTTGAGAAAATCAAAAATACATTGAAAAATTTAGAATTTCTTGTAGGTGGGGATAGCTATCAAGCAGGAGCGGAAGGAAAGACAGTAGACGGGGTTGCGTCAAAATTCAATTTACTCACTGAAAAATTTGAAAGTGACTTTAGAAGCTCGATGGATGATGATTTTAATTCGGCTAAGGCAATAGGAGATATTTTTGAATTTGTAAAAAATATAAATAATGTGATACAGAAACCTGACTTTGAAATTAATGGATCTATCAGAAATAGTCTTGCCGGTGCTTACGGCAGGATAAAAGAGCTTGGAGCAATTTTTGGATTTAATTTTAAAAGTAATCTTGAAGGTACGGGAGCAATAGGGGAAACAGGCGAAGGTATATCAAGAGTAGAAATAGAAAATAAAATAAAGGAGAGGGAGTCTGCAAGGGAATCAGGAGATTATGAAAAAGCTGATGAAATAAGGGCTTATTTAAAAGACAGGGATATATTACTGGAGGATAGGAAAGAAGGCACCATATGGAAGATGGCCGGTAAAAAGGACTCAGGGTAATTTTTATTTTGTACTTTCTTATATATCGTATGGTGTTTTAAAAAAATATATATAAATGGCTAAAAACAGGGACAAAAATTACGAGCGGGTATACGGGATTAATCCGGTATACTCACTTGTCAGGACTAATGCAGGAAAAAGAAAAATATATGAAATTCTTATTAGCAGTCGAAGGAAAAAAGATTTAAAAGTAACAAAAATAATAAAAGAAGCGGTAAAGCAAAATATTGATATAAAAGAGTTTACTCCTTCCAGGTCTGATGATACTTTAAATAATATTAACGGCTCCCAGGGCGTGTATGCCGTAGTATCGCCCTATAATTATTCAAATCTAGGTGACTTTATGGATAAAGAAACCGGCAGTAAAAGCTCCGGTAAATTACGGTTAATAATTCTTGATGGTGTAACAGATGTGGGCAATTTCGGCTCAATAATAAGAAACTGCCATGCGTTTGGTTTTAAGGGGATTATAATACCGAAGAGGAGAAGTGTGGCTGTAAGTGAAAGAGTCAGCAAAATTTCCGCAGGAGCGCTCGAGGAAGTAAAAATTTTCAGGATAGTTAATACCACGAGGACGATAAAAGAATTAAAGAAGAGAGGTTTCTGGATTTACGGAACTACTCTCGATATAAAACCCGGGGTAAAAAGCCTGGATGAAGTTAGTTTTACATTTCCCATGGCACTCATACTGGGAAGTGAAGATAAGGGTATAAGTAGATTAGTAAGCAGCAATTGTGATATTATGATTTCAATAAAGCTGAGCGGCAGAATGCAGTCGTTAAATGTTTCAGTTGCCAGCGGTATTATTTTATATAGAATACAGGAGCAGATTGAAGGAAGAGATTGATAAAAAAAGTTTAATAGTGGTGGATGGCCATAATTTCATATTTAATTTTTTTAAAACAGGTAGATTAAGCAGGGGAAAAATAGAGTATTTAAAGGAAAAATTAATATATGATCTTGGGTGGTACAAAAACTTAAAAAGCTGTGATGTGATAGTTGTTTTTGACGCAAGAAAAGGCGCTAATCCGAGGAGGAGCAGGAGTGTAATAGATGGGGTTGAAGTCATTTATTCAAGGAAGGATGAAACTGCTGATGATATTATTGAAGAAATAGCAGCTTCCAAAAAAGGATACGAAAAAACTTTTGTTGTTACATCTGATTACCTCCAGCAAAAGGTGGTTTTTAAAAAGAATGTTTACAGAAAATCTGTCCGGGAATTCAATATAGAGCTGAGGGATTTTAAAAAAAAGATAAGAGAGACCATGATTGGCCGCAGAAGTGACCCGCGAAGGGATTTTTTCCCTCTCAAAAAGAAGCTGCAAATGGATGAAGAAACAAAAAAGTCAGATAAATAAAAAAAATATTATCAGATGTTAATCAGGATAAAATCTTTTTCATTTCCTATGACAATAATTATAATGGCAGTTTTTATAAATGGCTGCGGACTCTTTTATGATTATGGCAATAAGGAGGAAACGTCGGGGATAAGGGGCAATAGTGATGCCTATATAGTAAGGGAGGTAATAGACGGAGACACAATAATACTTTCGAATAACAGCAGGGTCAGGCTGATCGGTATTAATACCCCCGAGCGCGGAATGTATTTCTTTGAAGAGGCAAGGGACGCTCTGAAGGTAATGGTTCTGGAAAGAGAAGTAATAATGGAAAAAGACATATCAGAAATGGACAAATATGGAAGGTTGCTGAGGTATGTGTATGCAGACGGAATGTTTGTTAATCTGGAGATGGTAAGAAAAGGCTTTGCTAACTGTTATACATATCCTCCAGATGTTAAATATTCTGAGGAATTCGTTGAGGCGGAGCGTAACGCAAGGGCAGATAATATGGGATTATGGGAGAGTTCGAAAACAGGCAATATAACTATCAGCTTGAATTATGATGCGGAAGGAAATGATAATAAAAACTTATCTGATGAATACGTAGTAATAGAAAATAATGGAGATGAATCTATTGATATTTACGGGTGGTCTGTCAAGGATAGCGGAACGGCTATCTATAAATTCGGCAGATATCGTATGGAACCTCATGTTCCGGTATATCTTTTCACCGGAAGCGGCGAAGACGGAGGAGGTCTCTTTTATTGGAATAGAACCGGACCGGTCTGGAATAATGACCACGATACCCTTTATTTGAGGGATAAAGAAGGAAAGCTTGTAGAGATTTTTAATTATTGACCAATAATTTCTTCTTCAATGAAGTGGGTATGAATATTGCCTTCCATAAAATTTTTGCTCTGTACGATTTTTTTATAGAAAGGTATGGTTGTTTTGATTCCTTCTATTTTAAACTCGTCAAGCGCCCTCCGGGATTTTAAAATTGCTTCTTCTCTGGTACTGTCCCACACTATAAGCTTGGCTATAAGTGAATCGTAAAAAGGGGAAACTTCACAGCCGGAATGAATGAATGTGTCAATTCTTATTCCGGGTCCTCCGGGCAGGAAGATATCTTTTATTCTTCCCGGGCAGGGCTTAAAATTATTATCTGTATCTTCAGCATTAATCCTGAACTCTATGGAATGGCCGCGGGGTTTGAAGTTTTCGTTTGAATCATCGATTTTTTGTCCTGCGGCAAGCTTTATCTGTTCTCTCGCAAGGTCAATTCCTGTGACCATCTCTGTTATAGGATGCTCTACCTGTATCCTTGTATTTATTTCAATAAAATAAAAGTTTTCCTGGCTGTCCAGAAGAAATTCTATAGTTCCTATATTTTTATAATTTATTGCCCGTGCCGCCCTGACTGCTAATTCTCTCATCAGCCTGCTGGTTTTTGGTGAAAGCTTTACTGCAGGGGACTCTTCAATTAGTTTCTGGTGTCTTCTCTGTATGGAGCATTCCCTTTCTCCCACGCATGTAATATTTCCATAATTGTCTGCAATAATCTGGAATTCGATGTGTCTTGGTTTCGGAATATATTTTTCTATGTAAACTTCCCCATTGCCGAAAGAGGACTCGGACTCTGATTTTGCCATTGGAAAATGGTTTACGAGACCTTTTTTATTGTTGCAGATTTTCATTCCCTTGCCGCCTCCGCCGAATGATGCTTTAATTATTATCGGATAACCAAGCTTTTTGCCCAATCTTAATGCTTTTTTAACGTTTTCTACATTGCCGGACGAACCCGGTATAACAGGTATTTTATTACGCTGCATTATCTCTATAGCTTTTGATTTATTTCCTGCCAGGGAAATTATTTCGGCTGGAGGGCCTATAAAAATAATGTTGTTTTGCTTGCAGGCATTAACAAATGCCGGGTTTTCCGCCAGAAATCCATAACCAGGATGTACGGCATCGCATCCTGTTATCTGTGCAGCAGTAATTATATTCTCTATGTTTAGATAACTTTTTGATGATGGAGGAGCCCCGATACAGATGCTTTTATCTGAAAGTTTTGTATGGATGGAATTTTTATCTGCGGTTGAATATACAGAAACACTTTCAATCCCTAATTCTCTGCAGGCCCTGATTATCCTTACGGCTATTTCACCTCTGTTTGCGATAAGTATTCTTTTAAACATATGGCTATTCTCAATCTTTTCTTAGAATCATTAATGTCTGGTCAAACTCCACTGCCTCTTCATTGGATACCAGTATATCTGTTATCTTGCCATCATATTCTGAGTTAATTTTATTCATGAGTTTCATGGCTTCAATAACGCAAAGCGCGTCACCCTTTTTAACACTGTCGCCTATATTTACAAATGGAGGACTATCAGGTGAAGAAGAGGAGTAGAATGTACCGACTATGGGAGATTTTATTTCTCTTGTTTCACTGGATTTTTTATTTACCGGCCCGGATGCCTTTTCTTTTACTGCCGGTTTCTCTATGTTCTTTTGTCCAGGATTATTTATAGAAATCTTGACTCCTTCAACTTCCAGCTTTATTTCTTCAATATTGCTGGTTTCTACAAGGTTGGTTATTTCCCGGATTTTCTTAATATCTATATTGTCAAGTTTTGCCAGCTGGCCGGTCTTTTTACCTTTAAAGCTGATGTCTTCCGTAATTGGTACGGAATCCTTTATTGATGGTGTTTTTTTATGTCCGGCCTTTTTTTTCTCAAGAAATTTCCTGGTTTTTTCAGGGTAAAAACAATAGCAAAGTATATCCTCTTCCTTATCCGAAAGGCTTAGAAGTTCATTTTTGTACTGATCATAATTGTCTTTAATTTTTAAATTATTTTTTAATTTACTGTTATCAGAGGAGCTTTCTAATTTATCAAGAATCCTTTTATCGGTTTTGCCGGGAAGTTCTCCGTAGTATCCCAAAATTAGCTTTTTTATTTCGTCACATAATATATCCCATCTTGAGTCGGATACCACACTGTTAAGTATGGCCTGGCTGCCTACAATCTGGCCTATGGGAGTAGCAAGCGTGGGGTTTCCTATCTCATTTTTTATTTTAAAAACTTCTTCAAGTACGGAATCTATGGACTCAGTTTCGCCTATTTCAGCAAGCTGGTTGTTAATGCTGGAAATGAGCCAGCTGGGAAGGAGGTTTTTATTTATACTGCTGTGGATAAAATTCGTTGAAAACAAATCCTGCTTTATAAAAGGATAAATGTGCATTTTAATGATGTCATTAAGCTGGATTAATTCTGAATGCCCGAGGTTATGTGAAATACCCGTATCCTTTAAGCTTAATAAAAATAAAAATACGGTATGGCTGCTGTCACTATAGGATGAGGGGAGAAAACTGAGATCCACTCCGTCACATCCGCCCTGGCAGGCCTTATAGTAATTTACTATCTGAAGTCCCCTTAAATTAGATGCGCTAAAAAATTTAGGTATACTAACTTCACTATTCAGAGCTTTAAATAGTTCCTCTGCTTTTTTGGGAACAATCGTTGACTCTACGTCTTTTATACATATACTTTTACAGCCGCTTTTTTCCAGTTCTCTGGCGGTTTTTAGATAAAAATCCATGTTTCTGCTGTTATCATATATAATCGTGCCCTGGCAGGAAGAGCCGCTTTCCACAACCAGCGATGCGGTATATTTAAGATTTTCAATGTTGTTTAGTGAGTCATATACTTTAAAAATATCTATACCATTTTTCGAACACTGCCTTATGGATCTTTTTATAATATCATCTGAATATACTTCCAGTCCCAGCATATTCCTTGCTCCGATAAGTATCTTGAGCGGAATGGAGGGGACTTTATTCTTGATGTATGATATAAGTGCCAGAGGGGTAAGGTTAAAGTTGCTTTCAAGGATTCTTTCAAAGCTTGAAGCTCCCATAATTTCAAGACTGTTGTAGTCAAGGTCGTTAATATGACTTAGAATCATATCAAACGTATCTATATCCAGATACTTCAGGTCTGTATTCTGAAATATTTCTCTTAAGGTAATATCATTTATTTTTATTTTTTTCATTTTTTACCTTTAAATTTATAATAATTACCGCAAAAATAATTTTTAAAAGGTCTATTATAAGGAATGGTCTTGTACCCAGCTGCCATGTTTTGATTAATGTACCGTAAACGGAACCGGCGCCCTGTAAAATATAAAAATAAGATGCAAGATGAATAAATCCGAAAAGGTGAATCAGTATTACTCCTGTAATGCAGGATATGGCGCATGTAATTAGACTGACCGGACCGCTGCCGGAATTTTTTTCTGAATTCTCATAAATATAGCCGACAATGAATGCAGCTGCCATAAAACCGATGATGTACCCTCCTGTAGGCCCCGCCAGTGCAATTATGCCGTTTTTAAACCCGCTAAATACCGGGAGTCCCATTAGTCCCATGAGTATATAAATAACCTGGCTCGCAAAAGCCCACCTGCTGCCCAGAAACAGTCCGGAAAGAAGAACAGTCAGCACCTGCGTAGTTATAGGGACGGGAGTAAAAGGCAGGTATATAAAAGAGTTTGCCGAGATGGCCATAAGGAGAGCGAATATAAAAGAAAAAGCCAGGTTGATACCTGCATTGGAGAGAATACTGCTTCCTATATAACTCCCCTTAATTTTTACGGCATTAGAGTTTAGTCTATTATACATAACCAGGTCTCCGTAGAATAGATTTTTAAGATTTAAAAAATATCTTATGCAAAATACATATATTAGTAAAGCTCCAAAGTCTTTTGTTAAGACGCTTCTATATATATAAAGTTTCACCGTAAAAAATTAGATAATAGGTATTTAAACTCCAAATAGTGAAACTATTGAGTTTTGCCCCCGTCTTTTTTGTAAATAGTTTTAAAATATTCAAGGATAGGATTATTTTACAACCGGAGGATTTATGAGATATTTTTTAACCGATGAACAGAAGATGATTGTTGATATCTGCAGGCAGATAGTTGATGAGAGAATAATTCCCATAAGGGCTGAGCTTGATGAAAAAGAAGAGTTTCCAGGGGATATAATTAAAGAGATAGGGAAAAGCGACCTTTTCAGATTGTTTATTCCAGAAGAGTATGAAGGTATGGAAGCCGGTATATTTGAAGTATGTCTGGCTACAGAGGAACTTAGCCGGGGAGATCTTGGTATTGCGACAACTTTTGCAGCATCGGGTCTTGGTATTATACCGATACTTATAGCGGGAAGTGAAAAGCAGAAGAAAAAGTTCCTGCCCCCATTCGCAGGCGGAAGCAAGCTTGCAGCTTTTGGATTAACTGAAGCAGAGGCAGGCAGCGATGTTGGAAATATAAAAACCACTGCGGTTAAAAAAGGAGACCATTATATCTTAAATGGTACCAAGCAGTGGATATCCAATGGCGGCGAGGCAGACATTTATACCATATTTGCCGTAACAAATCCTGAAAAAGGGGTAAGAGGCATAAGCACAATTATTGTTGAAAAAGGAACGCCTGGATTTGAATTTGGCAAGAAGGAGAATAAGCTCGGAATGCGAAGTTCTGCGACAAGGGAACTTATATTTACGGATTGCAAAGTACCGGTGGAAAATTTGCTTGGCAGAGAAGGGATGGGCTTTGTTACTGCAATGAGAACTTTTGACCAGTCAAGAACGCCGGTAGGAGCCCAGGGTGTAGGGATTGCCCAGGCAGCGATGGAAGAAGCCCTTAATTATTCTAAAGTAAGAAAGCAGTTTGGCTCTTCGATATCATCGTTCCAGTCAATCCAGCACATGCTCGCCGATATGGCTACCAGTATCGAGGCGGCCAGGTCACTTGTTTATCATGCTGCAAAGGTGATTGACAGCGGAGAAAAAAATATCGCCCGGATTTCGTCAATGGCAAAACTATTTGCAAGCGATGTTGCAATGAAGGTCACGGTTGATGCCCTTCAAATACTGGGGGGTTATGGATATATGAAAGAGTATCCCCTGGAAAAGATGATGAGGGATGCGAAGATAACCCAGATTTATGAAGGGACCAATCAGATTATGAGAAATATAATTGCACTGGATATGATAAAAAAAGGATTTATGTAGAAAGTTTCCAGGGAATTACGCGAGCTTATTTTTTTCTCTTTTATAATTTAAAGCTTAGTATATTTCTAAAATAAGTTTTTTATTTACAGTACATTTAAACAAAAAGAAATCTTTAAAAAATAGGAAGGTGATTAAGGTTAAAATTATTGTGTGTATAAAACAGGTCCCGGGTTCTACGGAAATTAAGATAGACCCTGAAACAAACACCCTTAAAAGGGAGGGGATTGAAAACATAATGAATCCCCTTGATTCCTATGCAATTGAAGAGGCAGTAAGGTTAAAGGAAAGGTTTAATGATAAAGATATAGAAGTAACCGCAATTACGATGGGACCCCCTCAATCCGAGGAGATACTGAGGGAAGCTGTTTCTCTGGGAGCTGACAGTGCGGTGCTTCTTTCGGACAGGGCATTTGCAGGTGCAGATACATGGGCTACTGCTTCTACACTGGCCAGGGGTATAAAAAAAATCGGGGACTGCAGGTTGATCATACTGGGAAAACAGACAATTGACGGTGACACCGGGCAGGTGGGACCGGAGCTGGCACAAAAGATGAAAATACCTTTTCTTGGTTATGTAAGCGGTATTGAAAAACTGGATAAAAATAAGATAAAGCTTAAAAGGCTGATGGAAGATAGATATGAAAATTTTGAAATAAGCCTGCCTGCGGCTATCTCGGTGATAAAAGATATAAATGTACCCAGGGTGCCTTCGCTAAAGGGGAAGGTGAAGGCAAAGAATGCAGTTATACCTGTATGGGGCAAGAAGGAGATTGAAGCGGATGAGAAGGAAGTGGGCCTTTCAGGTTCATATACAAAGGTTGTAAAGATTTTTACTCCGAGGATAAGGCACGAAACAAAAATGATCGAAGGCGCCATTGAAGAGAAGGTAGAGGAGTTAAATAAAATATTAAAACAGTTGAATGTAGTATAGCAGGGAGCTGATAAGTTTTGGAAATTAAAGTAGATAAAAAAACCTGTACCGGTTGTGGTTTATGTAAAAAGGCATGCCTTTATGATGCCATAGATATAATTGACGGCAAAGCGGCAATTAACGAAAACTGCGTTTTTTGCGGGGCATGTGTTGACGTATGCAGGTTTAATTCTATAGAGATTTCCGGTATTGATGAAGAGGAAAAAGATTTTTCAGGTTACAGCGGCGTATGTGTTTACCTTGAAGCAAACGGAAAAACTGTATCGGATGTCGGATTTGAACTGGTAAGCAAGGGCAGGGAACTTGCTGGTAAGCTCGGGGTTAAGCTTACTGCGCTGGCAGTAGGAAGCGGAATTAAGGAAAGTGCAATGGAAGCGTTTGATTACGGTCTGGACAAACTGTATTTAGCAGATAGTCCTGTTTTTTCTAATAATATTGATGATATTTTTTCCAGAATTCTGGTAAAGACAATAGCAAAATATAAACCTGAAATATTCCTTGCGGGAGCTACATGGTTCGGCAGAACGCTGATTCCAAAAGTTGCAGCTATTTTAAGAACCGGGCTTACGGCAGATTGTACCGGCCTTGAAATAGATGAAGAAAAAAAGATACTTCTCCAGACCAGGCCGACTTTTGGAGGCAATATTCTTGCTACAATTATTACCAGAAATGTAAGGCCGCAGATGGCTACTGTAAGGCCCCATGTGATGGAAAAGAAAAAAAATAAGGGAAGCTCAAAAAATTATGAGGACAGAATTGAGCATATAAAGGTTGAAAGGTCAGAATTTAAGACAGAATATAATTTAATTGGTGTTGACAGGGAGCTTAACGAGAATATAAATATTACAGATTATGATGTGGTTGTATCCGGCGGGAGAGGGCTGGGCGGAAGCGAAAAATTTTCAATGCTTGAGGAACTTGCCGGCCTGCTTGGAGGAGTTGTCGGAGCTTCAAGAGCCGCAGTTGACTCGGGATGGATATCCTATCCCCACCAGGTGGGACAGACCGGAAAGACGGTTAATCCTAAAATATATATTGCCTGCGGCATATCCGGGGCAATTCAGCATCTTGCGGGCATGCAGACGTCGGATATTATAATTGCAGTAAATAAAGACCCGGATGCTTCCATATTTGAAGTGGCAAATTACGGAGTAGTGGGAGATTTGTTTGAGGTGGTGCCCATGCTTATAAAGAGAATTAAAAGCGGAAAACCTCTTATTTAATAAAAATATCTCTGGAAAGAATTTAAAAAATCTTATGATAGGTTAATTATCTACATCTTCTTTGTGGTCTTCATCCGCGGAAGTTAACATTTCAATATCTTCCACATTAAGAATAACGAGTTCATTTTTACCGCTTATTTCGGGGTTAGACCTGGTCTTGTCTTTATAGGGGAATACCTCGGCTTCCGTTACCGGTATGAATTTATTGTTCTGGAAATTAATGTAATCAATAATCCTGCCCCCTGTCATTATGTATATATGGCCCAGGATGATTGCAGTCCTTGTTTTTATTTTAACGTATACCTTTTCTTTTGGTACTTTTATAGTCATTTTGTTTAAAATTAATATTAATATAAATAATTATAATAATGCTTCTATATAATATTAAAAACTATTATTAGAATAATTGCAATTATAAAACTTAAGGCAATATTTTCAAAATATGTAAGTTTATGGCTGCTTTCTGGAAAAAATAACATGAAATATGAAGGTTTTTAGCTATAATTGTGTTTAGGAATATATTATTTTATAATATACTACTAAAAGTATGCAAAATATTTATCTACTGGCCAGGTGTAAATAATATGGCTAAAGGTAAGAAAAATATAAAGGAGCATATAACGGAAAAAGAAATGATGAATGCTCTTATGGACCACATTACTGACAGCATATATTTCAAGGACTTACAAAGCAGATTTATCAGGATAAATAAATCCTGTGCAAAAAAATTCAAGATAAATAGCCCCAAAGAGGCAGTTGGAAAGACTGATTTTGATATTTTTTCAAAGGAACATGCGCAGCAGGCATTTGAAGATGAGCAAAATATAATAAAAAGCGGTAAGCCCATTATAAATATTGAAGAGAAAGAGACATGGGAAGAAGAAGGAGTAAAATGGGCGTCTTCTACAAAAATGCCCCTGGAAAATAAAGATGGTGAAATAGTGGGAACCTTTGGTATCACCAGAGATATAACGGACAGTAAAAAAGCGGAGCAGGAAATCAAAGAAGGCAGGACAAAAATTGAGGCTGTCCTGCATTCGACCGCAGATGGTATATATGCTACCGATAAGAAGGGGGAGATTCTCCTTTATAACAATAAGTTCCTGGAGCTATGGAATATACCCGAGAAACTTGTAGACCTTGAGTCTGATAAGGAAGTTGTTAAGTTCATGGCAGTTCAGATGTCAGATCCCGAAGGTTTTAAAAGAAAAATCAAGGAGCTTAACAGGTCTGAGATTGAATGTATTGATATGCTTAATTTCAGAGATGACAGAATATTTGAACGAACTTCATGTCCTTTAAAAAGAGATAACATGATTATGGGTAGAGTCTGGTCCTTCAGGAATGTAACCGAACAGAAGAAGGCAGAAGAAAAAATATGGTATCTATCTTTCCATGATAAATTGACCAGCTTATATAACAGGGCCTATTTCGAGGAAGAATTGAAAAGACTGAATACCCAGAGGCAGCTGCCCATAACCATTATATTCTGTGATGTTAACAGGTTAAAGGAAATGAATGACAATTACGGTTATGATAGGGGTGACCAGCTGCTCCGTAAAGTTGCAGATATATTAAAGAGCAGTTTCAGGAGCGAGGATGTAGTTGTAAGATGGGGCGGAGATGAGTTTATTATAATTCTTCCTATTACCGAAGCCAAAACTGCAGATAATATTATAAATAGGATATATAAGAAGTGCAAAAATGCATCCAAACCGGGTTTGCCGGTTAGTATTTCGATAGGCAGGGCGGTTAAAAGTAAAATGCATCAGGATATAAATATGGTTATAAATACCGCTGAAAAAAGGATGTTAATGAATAAAAAGGCCTTTAAAGTAGTAAGGTGATTTTACAGATCGTAATTTAGGATTTTTTTAATCTGGTCAAAAGTTGAATTAAAATCCTCCGTCTTTAAGTAATAGTCATATTGGTTTTCAAACTCATACAGTATATTTGACAGCAGGTTTTCTCTTTCTATTTCTTTTCCAAGTATTATTCTGGTAGATGTTGGGTTTGTACCAAGGGATGAGATGGGCTTTATACTGTTGTTTACATTGATTCCCATTCCGACTATTAAAAAAATACTGCTTTTTATTCGTTCTGCTTCGGTTAAAATACCGCCAAGCTTTGAGCTGCAATAGTATATGTCATTGGGCCATTTTATGTTTGCTCTGATGCCGAATTTCTTATTTAAGACAGAAGCGGCGGAGTAGGCGGCAATTAAAGTAATTTCCGGCAATTTTTTTTCTTCTAAACCGGCTTCAAGCATAATAGTAAACCATAATCCTCCGGGAGGAGATACCCACAGTCTTTCCTGCCGCCCTCTTCCCCTTTTCTGTGTTTCTGCAATGATTACAGTTCCATTATAGCTTTTTTTTATTTTCTTTTTTTTAATAAAATATAAGGCATAATTATTGGTTGAATCTACTTCCTTGAGGTGAATTATATCTCTGCCAATTATTTTTGTTTTCAGAAGTTCTTTATACCTGGATACACTAAATTTTTTCATTTACCCTGTTTATTTTATAAAAGTCAGTCAACCCATTTTATATTATCAAAATTATGTTTTGTAGCAATTAAAATTACATCAATGAGCCACCAGACTCCGAAACCTCCAAAAGTTAAAAGTTTTAAAATCGCGAGTCCTACATGGCCCATTATAAACCTGTCAACGCCTAGCTGGCCAAAGATGATAGACATTACAAGGGTAAGGGTCCAGCTTACTTCTTTAAATACATATTCCTTATTTAATAGGTAAAAATATTATTTTACATGTTACATAAAAAAGAATTAAAAATAAATGATTAAAAAATTAATTTGTTCGGTTTTTTGGAAAATCGGCTATCCCGGTTGGTGATATTCCCTTATATGAAACTATAAAAATATAGCTGCGTCTATCTAAAAAGCTGGAAGAGAAATATAAAATTTTAGCTATAGGTAAAAAAATTTTTTATTAAAGAGATTGATTATGAAAGAAATGGATAAAAAAGATATTGAGCGCATAATTCCTCACAGATTTCCTTTTTTATTAATCGATAAGGTTATTGAAATTGAACCGGGCAGGAGAATCAAGGCGGTTAAATATGTGAGCGTGGATGAATATTATTTTAAGGGTCATTTTCCTTCCAATCCAATTATGCCCGGTGTGCTTATAGTAGAAACTATTGCCCAGGCAGGAGCGGTACTGGCGCTGATGATGCCCGAGAATAAAGGCAAGCTGGTTCTTTTTGCAGGAATAAATAAAGCCAGGTTTAAAAGAATTGTTAAGCCGGGAGATGAATTGGTAGTGGAAGCAGAACTGGAAAATATTAAGAGAAGTATCGGCAGGGCAAAGGGCAGAGCAACTGTCGGGGATGAAACGGCGTGTGTTACGGAGATAATGTTTGCTTTTAGCTAGATATTGGCCGGGAAGGTTATTTGACTGGTGTTTGAAGATAAAATTTCTAAAGTTTCAAAACGGATTGTATTTATGTTCCCCGGGCAGGGTTCGCAATACAGGAATATGGGGATAGGTTTTTTAGAGGCGAACAGCGATTATAGAAGGTACTTTGAGATTGCAAGTAAAATTACGGACAAAGATTTGCTGGAAATAATTGGCGGCAATTCTAAGAAAAACCTGCTGGATGAAACCCGATTCAGCCAGATATCAATTTATACTTTAAGCTGTGCGCTTAATGATTATCTATTTAATGTTCTTTCCATAAATAAAAATTGTATCGGTACTGTTACGGGACATAGTCTCGGAGAATACAGCGCACTGTACAGTGCAGGTGCTTATGATTTTAAAAAGGGAGCGGAGCTGGTTAAATACCGCAGTCTTATTATGGATGACGAGAATCGCAGCCAGAATGGAATGATGGCCGCTGTTCTGGGAATGAATGAAAGAGGAGTAGAGGATGTAGTAAAAAGTTCGAGAGACAGGGTTTTTATTGCTAATTATAATGATTATACTCAGATAGTTGTAAGCGGATATGAAGATGCGGTGAAAGATGCAATAGAAAGGTTAAAAGAAAAGGGAGCAAAAAGGATAATTCCTCTTAAAGTAGGCATTGCTTCACACTGCCCGCTTATGGAGAAGGTTTCAGATAAGCTGGGAAAATTTATTAATGGTAATGTTAAATTTAAAAAAATGGGTTTACCATTTTTTTCTACGACCGAAGCAGCTTATAGAAACAGTAATGATATAGCCGGGACGTTAACCGGTCAGCTTGTAAACCCTATAAGGTGGGTTGACAGCATAGGATATCTGCTGGAGGAAGGAGCAGGGATATTTATAGAAGTAGGACCGGGGAAAGTATTATCGGGGCTGGTGAATAGAATTGCCAGGGAGAATAAAAGGGAAGTCGTTTTGCTCAATACAGATAAGATAGAGAATATAGAAGAGTTAGGTGAAAAATTAAAAAAGGAAGGAATGATAAATGAAGCTTGAAGGTAGGAATGCCATTGTAACAGGGGGAGCCGGGGGCATCGGGAAAAAAATTTCCAATACCTTTTTAAAGGAAGGTGCTTCAGTATATATTTTTGATGTTAATAGTGAAGAAGGAAAAAAGACTGCGGGTGAATTTAAGGAAGCTTATGGTGAAGATAAAGCAGAGTTTTTAAAGGTGGATATAACGGATGAGAAGAGTGTAAAAAAAGCTGTTGAGGAAATTATCGACCGGAAGGGGAAGATAAATATCCTGGTTAATAATGCCGGAATTACCAGGGATAATTTAATTTTAAGGATGAGCCTTGAAGACTGGAAAAAAGTAATTGATATAAATCTTACCGGTGCGTTCATCTGTTCCAAATATGCAGTAAGACATATGATAAGAAACAGGAGCGGTAAAATAATAAATATATCTTCAATAGTAGGTGTTCATGGAAATGCAGGCCAGAGTAATTACTCGGCATCAAAGGCAGGGATAATAGGGCTGACGAAGACGCTGGCAAGGGAACTTGCCGGGAGAAATATCATGGCGAATGCAATTGCTCCCGGTTACATAGAAACTGAGATGACAGGAAAATTAAGTGATGATATAAAAGAAAAGCTTATGCAGCAGATTCCGTTAAGGAAACTGGGCAGTGTGGATGATGTTGCAAAAGCAGCTGTTTTTCTTGCAGGCGATGATTCAGATTATATAACAGGAACGGTAATAAATCTTGATGGCGGTATGGGAATTTGATTTTGCACAAATTTATTTAAAAAATTTTAAAATATCATTAAGTATGCTTTTTAAAAAATAATAAAATCTGGAAATGAAAGGGTTGTTAGTGAAGACAGAAAACAAAAGGAGAAGAGTGGTAATAACAGGACTGGGTATTATATCTCCGCTGGGGCTTGAGGTTGGCGAATTCTGGAATAATTTGATTTCGGGAAAATCAGGCGTTAGCAGGATAGAACGCTTTGACACTGAGAAGATAGCCTCAAAGATTGCAGCTCAAGTTGAAGGTTTTGAGCCGACAGAATATATGGATTTCAAACAGGCAAGAAGGATGGATAGATTTTCCCAGTTCGCAGCAGCAGCAGCATCGGATGCCATAAAGGATAGCAATCTTAAAATAAATTTCGTTAGGGGAGAAAGAACCGGCGTTTATATAGGAAGCGGTGTGGGAGGCCTTTTGACACTGGAGAAGCAGCATGAAAGACTTATGAGCAAAGGAGCCGATAAAGTAAGCCCGTTTCTAATTCCCATGATGATAAGCAATATGGCCGCTACGCAGGTTTCAATAATGAGCGGCGCCAGAGGTCCGGTAAGTACAACCACTACTGCATGTGCGGCAGGTTCAAATGCAATCGGGGATGCCTTTGAGATTATTAAAAGGGGAGATGCAGAGATTATGATTGCAGGAGGAAGTGAAGCTGCTGTAACCCCTATGGGTATGGCCGGTTTTTCCAACATGCAGGCCCTTTCTACAAGGAATGATGAACCTGAAAAGGCATCAAGGCCTTTTGACAGAGACAGAGATGGTTTTGTAATGGGTGAGGGATGCGGTATCCTTATACTGGAGGAGCTGAAGTCTGCTATGGAAAGAGGTGCAAAAATATATGCGGAAATTTTCGGATATGGGCTATCCGGGGAGGCCTACCATATAACTGCGCTTGAAGAATCAGGTGTAAACGTAGCAAGGTGCATGAAAAATTGTCTTGATGAAGGCGGCATTGAACTTGAAGAAATTGAACATATAAATGCTCATGGAACATCGACGCCTTTAAACGATACTATTGAAACAACGGCAATTAAGAGGTGTTTTGGAGATTACGCGTATGATATAAACGTGTGCTCAACCAAGTCAATGACAGGGCATTGCCTGGGAGCTTCAGGGGCAATTGAAGCTGTTTCGACTGTACTGGCTGTAAAAAATGATATTGTGCCCCCGACTATTAATCTTGATTATCCTGATGAGGGCTGCGACTTAAATTACACTGCTAAAATATGCCGGAATAGGGAGATAAATTTCGCTCTTTCCAATTCGATGGGTTTCGGGGGACATAATGTATCTTTAGGTTTCAAAAAATACATATAGAAGAAGAAGATTTTTTTAAAATGCAGCAGGACAAAATGGTAAAAAAATATAAATGTGAAAATTGCAGTAAGGATATCGATGGCGAGATTTTTATGTTAAATTTAAGGGTCTGTCCTTATTGTAATTATCATCACCGTATAAGTGCCAGGGACAGATTACAGATTACCGTGGATGATAATAGTTTTACAGAGCTGGGAAAAAATATAAACTCGGAAGATTTTCTGGGCTTTTATGATGTTAAGTCATACGGCACGAGACTTAAGGAAGCCAGGCTAAAAACTGGTATGGATGAAGGAATTATAGCCGGTGAGGCAAAAATAGAGGAGAATGCTGTAGCAATCGGCATTATGGATTTCAGATTTATGGGGGGAAGTATGGGCAGCGTGATAGGCGAGAAAATCAAAATCCTGGCAAACCATAGTATTAAAAAAGATATTCCCCTTATAATATTTTGCACATCGGGCGGTGCAAGAATGCAGGAGGGTGTAATATCGCTTATGCAGATGGCAAAAACGGTATCCAGTATTAATAGAGTTAAGGAGAATAAGAATCCTTATATTTCTGTAATAACAAACCCTACTTCAGGAGGCGTAAGCGCAAGTTTTGCCACTATTGCAGATATAATAATAGCGGAACCAAATTCCCTTTTTTGTTTTGCAGGGCCCAGGGTTATAAAACAGACAATTAAGAAAAGCCTGCCTGATGATTTTGGTTCATCGGAGAGAAACTTGAAAAATGGACAGGTGGATATGATTGTAAATAGAAGTGATTTGAAAGATACCCTGGGCAATATTTTAAGATTATTCAGGTAAAATTTTATGTAATAAACGAAGTTATATTATGGATTTAAAAGAGCTAAAAGGAATACCGAAGAATTATCTAAAGGAAATTTTACAGGCGCTTTCCAGACTTGAAAAGTTAAAGAAAATTCCTTTCTTCAGCGGTATACATTTTAAGGATGCGGAGAAAGAGCTGACACAAAAGGTTGAGAGCTATAAAAGGGTTGAAAGGGAAGCTAAGAGAGTCTGGAAGATTGTTGAACTATCCAGAAATGATAAGCGGCCGCAGTGCAGGGATTATGTAGACGGTATATTTAAAGATTTTATTGACCTGTCTGGTGATAGACTTAGCGGAGAGGATAGATCAATCATAGCCGGACTGGGAAAAATTAACGGCAGGACAGTGGCTGTAGTGGGTCATAATAAAGGTAAGGATATAAAAGAGCGAATGGAATACAACTTTGGCATGAGTATACCGCAGGGATACAGAAAGTCGCAGCGGATTATAAAACTGGCTGATAGGTTTGGATTTCCAATAATAACGTTTATAGATACCCCGGGAGCATATCCTGCTATTGAAGCAGAGGATAATGGGCAGGCCGGTGCAATTGCAAAAAGCATTTCGGTGATGTTTGAAGTAAGGGTCCCGGTTATTGCAATTCTTATTGGCGAAGGAGGAAGCGGAGGGGCGCTTGCGCTTGCTATTGGAAATGAAGTTGCGATGCTTGAAAATTCTACATATTCGGTTATATCGCCGGAGGGCTGTGCTGCTATTTTATGGAAGAACTCTTCCGGTACGAAATTGGCTGCAAGAGAGCTGAGGCTGACGTCAAAAATTCTTAAAAAACTGAAAGTTATAGACAGAATTATCTCAGAGCCATTCGGCGGTGCGCAGAATGCGCCGGAAAGAATGATAAAAATAGTAAAAAAATATATTATTAATGCCCTGACGTTATACAGCAGGCTGCCGGGCGAGCAGCTAAAATCAGACAGGGCAGGAAAGTTCGAATCAATGGGGTTTTTTAATTCTAAGTAAAAAGATTAAATTTCCAATTTAACCTTACCTGCTCAGCTGCCTATAAATAGGATAATACTTGAATCAGGTGATATGTAGGTACCTGACTCGGGAATCTGTTCCAGGACAGTATTAAGCTTAACTGAATAATCAGTCTGGACATAGCTTATTACATAATTCATGTTGATGGATTTTAGAAGGTCCGTTGCCTGTTCCATACCGAGCTGTCCAAGGTCCGGGACTTCTATTAACGATTCGTTTGTGGAGATTAACAGTTTAACAATGCTGTTTGCTTCAACTTCGGTACCCGGAGATGGAACTACTTTTACAATCTTTCCGGGCTCTTTTATATTATCGCCTTCATTTATTGGATATTTGCTGCTCTGTATATTAAGACCCAGGGATATAAGATAATTTGAAGCTTCAATATAGTTCTCTCCGATAATATTGGGAATAAGAATAAATTCCTCACCCCTGCTCAGAGTAAAGTTAACGGATTCTATTTCTCCGGCATTTTCGCCGGAAGCCGGGTCCTGCCTTATTATAAGGTCTTCCTTAAAAGTTTCTGAATACTGTCTTGTAAGATTACCTGTTTCAAGTCCGCAGCTTGCGAGCAAATCCTGCGCTTCTTCAAGAGTAAGCCCGATAAGGTTGGGAACATTAAAAGATGTTTCTTCCGGACCTCTGCTTAAAACAATTTCAATATCACTGCCGGGCGCTGTTTTTTCACCGGGAGATGGATTTTGCTCAATTATGTAACCCTCCGGAATTTCGGAGTTAAAAACTTCGTTTCCTATTTTAAGATTTAGCCCATACACAGATACTATTTCATCTGCCTTATCTGCGGATATGTTCTCAATTGGCGGTATGGTTATAAGTGAAATAGGAGAATTCAGTAAACTGTAATATTTATAGGTGTAGGTTATAGATGAAGCTAAAAATATAAGCATGAAGGCACCTATAAAGATAACAGGGAAAGGTGATTTCATTTTTATCTTGAAACCGCCTGTTCTTGCAGGGCTTTTAGCTTTAATACCGAAGCTTAAGGGCCTTACTGTTTTATATGTCTTAAGGTCACTGATTAACTCACTTAGAGATGCATAACGGGCTTCAGGGTCTTTTTCCAGGCAGTGCATTACTATTTTTTCAAGTTTTTCCGGTATATTCTCTATTAGCTCAGAGGGTTTCAGGGGCTTTTCATTTATATGCTTTAAACTGATATCTATTGAGCTGCCTCCCCTGAAGGGGACATCCGCGGTAAGCATTTCATACATTACTATGCCAAGCGAATAAATATCTGTCCTGTGATCCAGTACTTCGCCTTTGGCCTGTTCCGGTGAAATATACTGGGCAGTTCCAAGTATATTTAATGTCTTTGTTACATCGGTAATAAGGGATTTTGCTATTCCAAAATCCGTAACTTTTACCTTACCTTCGGGAGTTATCAATATATTTTCCGGCTTAATGTCACGGTGTATCAGGTTATTTTTATGAGCCATAAGCAGGGCGCTTGAAATCTGTATTGCATAGCTGGTAGAGGTTTCGGGCGGCAGCGGGCCTTTTCTTTCAATTATTTCTTTGAGGCTTTCACCTCTGACATATTCTATGCAGATAAAATAAAAGCCGTTGAATTTTCCCCAGTCATACACCTTTACAATATTGGGGTGGTTTAATCTGGCAAGTATTTGTGCCTCACTCTTGAATCTTGCTACGAAATTCTTATCGCTTGCATAGCTGGATGATAGTATTTTTAATGCTACTTTCCTGCCTGATTTCAGGTCATCTCCTAAAAAAACATCGGCCATTCCGCCGGAAGCTATTTTTTTGATTATCCTGTATCTGTTTGAAATTAATTTAGATTTTTCGGAGTTGCTATCGTTCATGTATATTTATACTTTTATGGCTACAACTGTTACGTTGTCCATACCTTCCTTTTTTAGGGTCTCTTTTATAAGGCTTTTTGCGATATC
The DNA here is from genome assembly GCA_034660395.1 of Actinomycetota bacterium. Lineage (GTDB taxonomy): Bacteria > Actinomycetota > Humimicrobiia > Humimicrobiales > Humimicrobiaceae > JAQVEM01. The sequence continues at coordinate 17,985 of JAYEJA010000064.1, read as the reverse complement.
TTTTGTTTTACTGCAATTATCAATAATCTTAGAGATATCTTTATCTCTTAAGGTGGAGCTGAGTCCATCGGAACATAAAAGAATTAAGTCTCCTGGCTGGATTTTATATGAATAAAAATCAGGAATTGCATCTCTGGCAATGCCTATAACATTGGTAAGATAGTTTCTCTGGGGGTGGTCAAATGCTTCTTCATAACTTATGCTCCCCTTTCTGAATAATTCTCCTACAATGGTGTGGTCGGAAGTTAACAGTTTAAAGTCACTGCCTCTTTTTATATAAAGCCGGCTGTCGCCAATATGGGCTATATAAGCTTTATTGCTGTAAATATAACAGCCGGTCAGGGTAGTACCCATTCCGTAGTATTCCGGCTGCAATTCTGCTTTTTTAAACACCGCCTCATTAGAATTTTTTATACTCTCCATTAGAGAATCTTTTATTTTTTTTTGTGTCAGATTCCCGGCTTTTTTACCGGTGGAAGATTTTTTTGCAGGATTCTGAATTATGCTGTGAAAATCCTTTACAAAGGTTTCAACAGCAATTTTACTTGCAACTTCACCTGCTCTGTGTCCACCCATGCCGTCGGCTACAATAAACAGGTTGTCTTTAGCATAAAAATAATCTTCGTTTTTTTCTCTATTTTCACCTATATTTGTTTCTGCAAAATATTCCATACAAAATATTATATGTTATTATTTATTATTAATAAAATTTTACTTCCGGCGGCAGGTTTACAGCAAACAGTTTTTATATAAGGCATTATCATATTAACAAAAAACTATAAATTAATGTTAAAGGATGCTAAAGAGTAAAAAAGCTAGTATTATAATATAAAGTATTAATAAGCCAGAAGAATAACTAAAAAGGGAAGCCTAAAGGCAGGAGAAGTTTAATTGGATATATATGAAGAAGCGCTTGAAATGCATAAGAAAAATAAGGGTAAGATTGATATTGTAAGTAAGGTAGAAACAAAAGATGAGCATGACCTTTCTCTTGCCTATACACCCGGAGTTGCGGAACCGTGCAGGGTTATTGCAGCAAATCCAGGCAAGCTTAATACCTATACATCCAGGGTGAATATGATAGCGGTTGTATCTGACGGGTCAGCAGTGCTGGGACTCGGTAATATAGGCGCAAGGGCGGCGCTGCCTGTAATGGAAGGAAAATGTGTGCTGTTTAAGCAATTTGGCGGTGTGTCGGCTTTCCCGCTTTGTATAGACAGCCAGGACAGTAAGGTTATAGTTGATACGGTAAAACTGCTGGAGCCTTCATTTGCAGGAATAAACCTGGAGGATATCCAGGCGCCAAGATGTTTCGAAATTGAAGAAAGATTAAAAAAAGAAACAGGCATGATTATTTTTCATGATGACCAGCACGGTACGGCTGTTGTAACCCTTGCAGGAATACTTAATGCTCTAACGCTTTGCAAAAAAGATATAGGCGAAGTGAAGGTAGTTATAAGCGGAGCCGGAGCAGCCGGCACGTCTATTACTGATTTACTTATATATACCGGTGCAGCTGATATTATCATTTGCGACAGGCATGGAATAATATACAGGGGAAGGGAGAGTTTAAACAGTGCCAAGAAGAAACTGGCAGAGATTACCAACAAAGATAATATTAAGGGAAATCTTTCGGATGCTTTAGAAGATGCCGATATATTTATAGGTGTATCGGCTGGTGGATTGCTTAAAGGAGAAATGATAAAAAAAATGAAAGAGGACCCTGTTATATTTGCTCTCGCAAATCCTGAGCCGGAGATAAAGCCGGAGCTTACAGCAGGATGCGGGGTAAAAATTATCGCCACCGGAAGAAGTGATTATCCGAATCAGGTAAACAATGTCCTTGCATTCCCTGGTATATTAAGGGGCGCGCTTGACTCTAAAGCCATCGAGATAAACAGGGAAATGAAAATTGCGGCAGCTAAAGCGATTTCAGGAATAGTAGGGGACGATTTAAAAGAGGATTACATAATACCAAAACCGTTTGACAGGAGAGTCCTTCCTGCAGTCGCGGTTAGTGTGGCAAAATCTGCGGCAGATACTAAAAATACACGGGGCAAGGTAAACCTTGAAGCTGTTGAAAAGAAGGCAAGAAAAATTGCGAGTAGGATATGATGGGGGATTGACCAGTACTGCTGTTTATTGCCTTGGTACTTTTTAAAGTAATAAAGTTAGCAAAAAATAGCTAAAAGTTTTTATATAAAATAATTAGTAAAAAGTTAATTATGTATTGTAATTTACTAATTAGTAAATTATAATACATAATTATGTATAATTCATTACAGCAGAGAGAAGTATTTCACCTGGAGTTTTTAAGGTGGTTTGGCCGTAAAACTGATCCCGGGCACTATTCCTTAAAAGGTGGGGTGAATATGCGGTTTTTCTTTGGTAGCATAAGGTATTCTGAAGATATGGACCTTGATTTATCAGACGTAAGGGTAGATGTCATTCAGGATATAGTCTTAAATATACTCGGTAACCAGGATTTTGTTGATAATTTAAGACCTTACGGTATTCGAAGAATTTCTATGCCGGATATGATAAAGGCAAAACAGACTGAAACCACTCAAAGATTTAAAGTACACCTTATAACTTTTGCAGGAGAGGACCTCTTTACCAAAGTTGAATTTTCAAGGAGAGGTCTGGAAGATGGAATAGAAGTTAATGCTATTCCGGATCCTATACTACGAGCTTATAAATTGATTCCCATTATAATACCACATTATAATGCTGTATCTTCCGTTATGCAGAAAATATATGCACTTGCTTCAAGACCTGCAGTTCAGGCAAGAGATATTTTTGACTTATATATATTAAGCTCCAAATATTCAAGATCTGAAATAGGTAAATTAAGAATACTTAAAAAAGATAAGTTAGAAAAAGCATATAAAAATTTATTTTCTGTTACATTCGAGCAGTTTCGAGATAGCGTAGTTTTGTTTTTAGCATCTGAAGAGCAGGTGAGATATAATTCAACACTTATTTGGGATGAAATGAAACTGAGAATAGCAGACCGGATAGAGGAAATAATGAGTAATTATGGCTAAAAAATCCATTCTAACATTTATAAAAAAATTAGATAGACCTGTATTTACTACACGTGAGGCATCAATGCTTTCCGGAAGCTCATTGTCCAATGCTTCAAAAATGCTTAAAAATATTGAAAAAAAGGGACTTGTTTTTAAGATAGCAAGAGGCATATGGGCAGAAACTGCAAATGAAAAGTTAAGTCCTTATAGTATTATTTCTCTACTGCTTCCAAGAAATAGAGCTTATGTTTCTTTTATAAGTGCACTTCACATTCATGGGATAATAGAACAAATATCTCAGGAAATAACTCTGGCTTCAACAATTCATACAAAGAAAATCAATACAAAACTTGGGGCATTTTCTATTCACCGTATACCTCCTTCATTTTTTGATGGATTTGATTGGTACAGAGGGGATGGAAGCTTTCTTATAGCAGAGCCAGAAAAGGCTTTAATTGATAGTCTTTACCTTTCTACCAGGAAGAAAAAACAGTTTGGATATTTCCCAGAGTTATATTTTCCTGAATCATTTAATCTTGAAAAAGCTGCCAATTGGGTTGAAAAAATTTATGATCTCAGAATAAGGTCTTCTGTTAAGAAAAAATTAAAAGATATAAAAGAACTTCAAGCAAAATAAATTTAAAACTATTACTAAAGTAGCTGAGGAATAGATTAAATTTGCAGGGAAATTTGATTGAAAGGTACAGGGATCCGGGTATAGGTTAATGTATAATTGATAGGAATTCTAAAATTCAATAATGTTACTTGAATTTAAAAGTAAAAAAGGTAGAATAAAAGCTCGCAAGTAATAAAAAAATCACATATTTAAATGGTTAGGAGCGAATGGCGGAGGCGGTTCACCTAGCGTATACCTTAAAAATCCAGAGGATATAGCACTAGTTTTAACAAATGTCGAAGATAATTCAATTAATGTAGATCTTACCTTCAGAAAGAAAATCAAAGTTATTTAAATATAAAAGCTCGGTATAATGCCGGGCTTTTTACATTTGATAAAGACTTTGATAGGGAGTTTTATAGTAATGATAGCTTAAGAGATAGGTTATAAAAAATTAGTTTTATTTTGAAAATTATCTACTAATTTATAATTTTATGAAAAATAGAGAAAAAATAAGTAAAAAACATGGAATACCTTCAAACAACTTCAACGGTTGCTCAAACAATAAAGAATATAATTCTATCCCATCGGATAGATTTTATACTGAAAAAGAAGAGGTAACCTTAAGGTTTTATCAAACGCCAAAAGCTCTTTTTTAAAACCCTAAATGTAAAGGTCTTTCTCCTGGTTCAAAGCTTATGTATTCAATGTTAAGAGACAGGCTGGATCTTTCAATAAAAAATAACTGGAAAGACGAAAAGGGCTATATATATTTAATTTTTAGCGTAGAGGAACTTTCTAATATTTTAGATGCCGGAAAAAGATCTGTTATTAGATATAAAAAGAGTCTTGTTTAATATGGGTTGATTTACGAAAAAAGATTAGGACAGGGTAAGTCTAATTGGATTTATATTTTAAAACCAGAGTTAAATGGTATTCAGAAGTGCCAAATTGGCATCTCTAAAGATGCCAATAATACACTTTTATAAAATCCCGGAACAGCAGATAAGAATATTTCTAAGTATAATAAAAGATACTTATCTTACTGGGAAAATTAAAAATAGTATGGGCGCAATGTTTATATCACTTGCTAAAGCCTATGCTGGAAAAAATAATATAAATCTAAATTTTAGGTAATCCTGCCATAGAATATAATCCGGTGCCTTTTTGTTATAAATATCTTCTAATTATAACCCCATTGATAATTGACTACAATTTGTATATAATTGACTACAAAATGTATAGGAGAAGTAATTTATGCTAAATGAACTTTTTTCTTCAAAGACAAGGGTTGAAATTTTAAAATTATTCTTATTTAACTCTAATAATAACTTTTATCAGAGACAAATCTCCAATCTTACTGCTCAGTCCATAAGGGGCGTTCAGCGTGAAGTTGATAAACTTAATAAAATAGGTATTATTGAAAAATCAATACAGGGTAATAGAATTTATTATAAGTTAAACAAAAAATGCCCGATAGCCCAGGATTTAAAAAATATTTTCTTTAAAAGTGTAGGAATTGCAGAAACTTTAAAGGAAAATCTTAAAGAAAAAGAGATAAAAATTGCATTTATCTATGGTTCTTATGCAAAGGGAGAAGAAAGTCTTTTAAGTGATATTGATTTAATGGTTTTAGGCGATATCTCATCAAAAGAACTATCAAACATTCTTTCTAAACCCAAAAGGGAACTAATGAGGGAGATTAATTATGTGGTTTTTCCGTTAGACGAGTTTATAAATAAAGCCATGCAAGAAGATCATTTTATAAATTCTGTTTTAAAAGATAAAAAAATATATATTATAGGAAGTAAAGATGAGCTTAAAGGACTTATTAAATCAGGACAGGCTAAGGCAACATAAAACATCAAAGAAAGAAATTAAAAATCTGCTTGAACTTGTAAGAAGAGATATAAAAGATGCAAAGGTAGAAGGCCTTTCTTCAGATAGAAGATTTGCCTGTGCCTATAATGCTGTTTTGCAGTTAGCCACAATTCTTCTTTATTGTAAGGGATATAAGCCGGAGGGGACAGGTCATCACTTTACAGTATTTCAAGCAATGAAAATAATAATGGGAAATAATTATTATACATTGGCAGATTATTTTGATTCCTGTAGGTCAAAGAGAAATATTACTGATTATGACTATGCAGGTGCAATTTCAGATTTAGAAGCTGAAGAATTGATTGAGGAAGCAGATAAATTTTTAGAAATAACTATCAATTGGCTTAAGAAGAATTATACAGTATTTTAGTTTTTTAAAACTAAGAAAAATCTTTGATGATTTTTCCTTTGATATTTTAATAACAAATTTTAAAACCTACCTATTGAATTTGAAAATAAAAAAGTTAAAATAAAAGCTCACCGTTAATATAAAAACCGGAATTAGGCTGGTTCGGGGCGAATGGCGGAATTGGTAGACGCGCTAGGTTCAGGACTTAGTGTTCGTAAGGACATGGGGGTTCAAGTCCCCCTTCGCCCACCAGAAAATTTAATAAATATGGTAGGGTTCATTAAATTCAAATCATTGAAAACATGCCAGAGGTGCATGTTTTCAGGGACTTGAAAGGACGGACTGAGTGCAACGAGGGAGTCCGCGGCTCTGCAGCGAGCGGAGCGAGACGAAAGACCAAGTCCCCCTTCGCCCACCAGAAAATTTAATAAATATGGTAGAGTTCATTAAAACTAAATCACTGGACTCTTCACCAATAAAAGGGATATTCCGCTCATTAACAGCAAAGTGCTTTAACTTTCAACAAATAGTTCTCAAAGCTCCTAAAAAATTTTGTATAACCTGACATTATTGTTAATAATTTGGAAAAATGACATCCTGATTTTACTTATTCATTGCGGAAATAGCCAAATTTTACTGGGTAATTTTTATAGAGTTGTAATATTTCTCTAATAGTTGTATAAAAATTATATCAGTGACAATTATATCAACAGTCACCATTTAATTTTTTTGTATGGGAAAGCTTATATTCCAGAGGTAAAGTTTGGGGAACAATAGTCTTTATATCTTGTTGACAATATCAATAATATTGCTAATAGTTTTTTTAGTTATAGCATTTGTTTTTGGTACATCTATATTATCCAATAGTTGCATGATGGAAGATCTCCGGGCGGATGGAGAAGAAGAAAAGATATTGGAATTGATGAATGTCATGGAGTATAGAGCTGAAGATATCGAGTTAATTATTGATTTTACAGATTAGGTTAAATGAAGGTTACCTATAGTTATGATTTTGGAATTGACAGCTTTATGATAGTATAATAAACCAGCTGTTTACAATTCTGGATAATTCATTCTATTTTCACCAGATACAGTATTATGTTTTTTAGCATATAAGTGGGGATGTAGTTCAGTGGGAGAACGCTTGTCTGGCAGACAAGAGGTCAGCGGTTCAAGTCCGCTCATCTCCACCATTTTCTCTTTGAAATCTATTGATTGTTTTTTAAAAATCTTTTTATATTGCATGATAACAGGATTTATTCAGAAGGGAGCCGAATTTTTTTATCTAATTATCTGTTTTTTTTAGATATCCTTTTAATATTTTTTGGTATAATTATTCTTATAATATTATTTGTTTAAAGTTGTACATTGGATTTATGCTGAAGTTAAATTCTTAATGAAAGGAGTAAGATGAATACGGTTAAACTAAAACCTGAAAAAGAACTAAAAACACTGTGGATTATAACCTGGGTTATTATGGTGGTACTCGGGATACTTTTTTTGCTTTTTTTTATTTTTGCTGTTGATTGGTGGATAGCAGGAATTTCAGTTCTTGGCTGGGTAGTAATTATGATACCTGTAATAATATGGATTCCTTATGCTTTCAGGGCTCTTGAATACTACATTGATGATGAAGGTGTAAAGATGAAGGGTGGAGTTATATGGAAAAAATTTGTTACCGTGCCGTATCCTAAAATAACAAATGTGGATATTACGCAGGGGCCGGTGCAGAGGTATTATAATATAGGAACGATTCATGTACAGACTGCAGGCGCAGGCGGACAGCAGGGACAAAAGGCCGAGCTGAAGATGAACGGCATCAGGGAGCTTGAAGATGTTAGGAATATGATATTGAAAAAAGTAAAAGGTTCAACCTATTCTTTAAGCAATACAGATACAGAAGAAAAAAAAGCTGAAACTGCTGTTTCGGGTGAAGTGTCTGTTTTTGAAGAGATTTTAAAGGAATTAAGAGAGATAAAGTCATTGATTGGAAAAAGATAAGTTAGAATAGGAATGCTGGGGTGAATTTTATGGAGAGCTACAGAAAAGAATTATGGTTTAATACTTCAAAGAGAAGGGAATTTATAAATATTACCGGTGAGGTGGAAGATTCACTGGAGAAAAGCGGAATTAAGGAGGGTCTGGTCCTCTGCAATGCCATGCATATTACGGCAAGTGTTTTTATAAATGATGATGAGAGCGGTCTTCATAAGGACTTTGAGAACCTTCTTGAGAAGATTGCACCTGAAAAACCTTATGACCGGTACAATCATAACGGTTTTGAGGATAATGCTGATGCACATTTAAAGAGAACTATAATGGGAAGAGAAGTAGTAGTAGCGGTAACAAATGGTAAACTGGATCTTGGGCCGTGGGAACAGATATTCTATGGTGAATTTGATGGAAAAAGAAAGAAAAGGGTACTGATTAAAATAATCGGAGAGTAACTGGTTATTAAAAAAGGATTTTTGGTCGGTCAATAATATTAATAATAGCGATTTAAGGGGATTAGAATTAAATTAGGAATAACAGGTCTTCCAAATGTAGGAAAGAGCACGCTTTTTAATGCAATAACGGCTGCAGGGGCATCAGTTTCAAATTATCCTTTCTGTACCGTTGAGCCCAATGTTGCTACAGTCCCTATTCCGGATAAGAGACTGGAAGAACTGGCTAAAATAGTAAAACCGGAAAAAGTTATTCCAGCCACAATCGAATTCGTAGATATAGCGGGTCTTGTAGAAGGAGCTAGCAGGGGCGAAGGTCTGGGCAATAAATTCCTATCGCATATAAGGGAAGTGGATGCAATTATTCATGTTGTCAGATGTTTTGGTGACCAGAATATATCTCATACCTATCACGACATAGATCCATTGAGAGATGCAGAAGTAGTTAATCTTGAACTGATACTTTCCGACCTTGAAAAGATTGAGAAAAGAATTGAAAAGGTGAAGAGACTTGAGAAAAGCGGGGATAAGAAATATTTAAAAGAATATGAGCTGCTTGAAAGGGTAAGGGAGGAGCTTCAGAAGGGAATTCCTATAAAAAGTATGGAATTAAACGGGGAAGAAAAAGGAGTTCTTGGTGAACTTTTTCTGATTTCTGATAAACCGGTTATATATGCTGCCAATGTTGATGAAAATGACCTGGACAGGGAGATAGGTGAAATCCCTGCAGTTGGTAAACTCTGCAGGCACGCTTCAGAGGAAGGCTCGGAAGTTATTTTGATAAGTGCCAGAATTGAAGAAGAACTAATACAGCTTGACCCCGGCGAAAGAGATATTTTTATGAAGGATCTTGGTATAATCCAGTCAGGTATGGATAAGTTGATAAAGTCCTCATATAAATTACTGGGTCTTATAAGTTTTTTAACAGTAAAGCTCCCGGAAGTAAGGGCCTGGACTGTAAAAGAAGGAACAAAAGCGCCTGAAGCCGCGGGTAAGATTCATACCGATTTCCAGAAAGGTTTTATATGCGTCGATATAATAGATTATGAAACCCTTATGGAGGCGGGTTCATATACGGAAGCAAAAGAGAAGGGGCTGGTACGCAGAGAAGGGAAGGACTACGTAATTAAGGATGGAGATATAGCTCTTTTTAAGTTCAGCGTATAAATTGAGTTTTGTAAAATTCATTTGTATAATGTCTTCTGTAACGAAGGTTCGTCTTTAGCGAGAACGGAAAATCTTTGTTTCCATGAGTCGGGAAGGATATTTTTGGAGAGAAGAGGCAGGAAAGAATCAATAATAACACTGGTAATAATGTTTATAATTGCCATGGTGATTATAAGCTGGCTTTCCGGTTTATGGAGCTGTGAGAGCGGAAGGAAGGAATTAACTGAAAAAGAGCGGCTGACCATATCGGATTATATTAATTCTATATCGGTTCTTGTACAGCAATCTAATAAAGTTTCCTACAAATTTTTTAATTTGCTGGATAAGGCGAAGGACCTGAATCGTGAAGACCTGGATAGTGAGCTTCTTGCAATAATTGAGGAGAGCGAGCTGGTTCTGGATAATAGCGCGGAATTAGTACCCCCGGAATCTTTTGAGGTTGCCCATGGATATCTGGAAATGGTTTTTGAGACAAGAAACAAGGCTTATGAGGATTTCAGGCCTGCATTGTTTAACGCGTTGCAGGACCTGGACCTGGAAATCTCTACAACCCAGATAACGAAAACTTTCCTGTATATGTTTATGAGTGATGAAATTTACCTGTATTTCCAGGATAAATTAAAGGAGTCAGGGGAAGAGCTTGGAATAAACAATCTTACAGTAATAGATTCGATTGTTCTAAAAGAAAAGAGCCTTACGAATACACAGAGTGTAACAAGTTTCATTTCTGAAATAAAGTCAGTGTCCGAACTTCAGGAAAGAAGAGGTGTAGCCGTTATTGATGATACCGTAGAATTTAATCCCGAAGTAATAAACCAGCAGGGTGACTACTGGATACTGGACAGCGGATCTGAAATCAGCGTGAGTATAAATATACAGAATCAGGGTAATGTAACGGAAAATGATGTAAATGTTGTTATGAAATATATGGCCGAAGATAATATAGTTGACGAAAAAACATACACCATAGAATCAATCGAAGCTTCGCAGGATAAAACCGTTACAATATCGGGATTTGCAGCTTACCCCGGCAGGAAATGTGAACTGGAAATAACTGCGGGACCAGTAACCGATGAAGTTTTTCTGGGAAATAATTCCGCTACTTTTAAATTTATGATGGATTGAGAGAATACTAAAGTATATTCAGGGAGCTTTTTATAATAGTGATTTGAATAAAAAGGTTTTTTATATAAGGATTATCGGTTATAATATTATATCAAATTTATCAATTTTCAAATTTTGAGCTTTTTCGTTTATGGATGATAAAAAACATAAATCTTTTACTTTAGTAATTTTATCTGATGCGAAATCACGGATTAGAAAGATAAAAATAACCCACAATTTATTAAGATTATCCTTTGTTGCGCTGGTTGTAATAATGGCTTCGGTAGTGATTCTGGTTTCAGATCTTTTTTTCGTGCGCCAGGAGCTAAATGAGAAGGTAGCCGAGCTGGAAAGGGTAAAGTATAAGGTTAATTACAAGGAAGTTGAGCTGGCAAACCTCGAAAAGAGAACCAAAGACGTAGAAACAAAAACGAAGATTCTGGAAAGTTATATGGAAGAGGTAGAAGACCTTGACCGCATGGTAAGGAGTATAACCGGAAAAGGCGGATATGAGGAAGAAGTAGAGATTTATGAAACTGATTTAAGTTCCGACATTAAATTTGAAGAAGACCCAAACGAAATATATTATTATGTCAGCGACCAGGAAGAGGGACTGGATGATATAGATGCTCTTCTGGACGACCTTCTAACCAAGGCCCCCGAGTTATCGGAGATTCTTACTGAAGACAAGAAAAATATGGAGGACTATATATATCTTATGGAGCATACTCCGAGTATGTGGCCGACATGGGGGACTATTACATCCCTTTTTGGAGAAAGAAGAAGAGGTTATGTGCATAAAGGACTTGATATTGCAAACAATACCGGTACCAGCATACAGACGACTGCAAGCGGTACCGTAATCTTTACCGGATGGCATGGAGGTTACGGCAGGAAGATTATAATTTATCATGGATTTGGCTATACGACTGTTTATGCTCATCTTAGCAAGATTTATGTCGAAGTTGGAGATAAAGTAAAACAGGGAGATATTATAGGAACAATGGGAAATACCGGGCACAGTACAGGGTCGCACCTGCATTATGAAGTTCTTGTAGATGGTATCCCCAATAACCCCATGGATTTCCTCCCGGAAGTAATGGATTGATTTACAAATTTCATTTTATTTTATATCATTTTCAATCAATAAATATTTTTAATTAATAAGTTTTGTTATCATAAAAAGGATTAGAGAAGGTATAATACTATAATATGGATGTGAAAAAGAAAATTTCATATCTGGGCCCGCCGGGAACATTTACCGAGGAAGCTTTGGATGCGTCTATTAAGGACCCGGATAGCGTAGAAAAGATATCATTTGCTTCTGTTGTGGAAGTTATAAAAAGTGTGGACAGGGGAAATGCTGATGGGGGACTTGTTCCTATAGAGAATTCTATAGAAGGTTCGGTAAATATAACCCAGGATATTCTTGCATTTGAGAGTGAAGCAAAGATAGTAGGTGAAATAGTTATTCCCGTTAGACACAGTCTTATTGGGAAGGGGAAGAAAAAACTTAATAATATAAAAAAAATAATATCCCATCCCCATGCTACTGCCCAGTGTAGAAAATTTTTATCGGCCAATTTAAAAGGTGCTGAGATAGTAGCTGCGAACAGTACTGCTGAAGCCGTAAGAATTTTGAAAAGGGAAAATGATGATGTAGCTGCAATTGGAACAAAGACTGCAGCAAAGATTTATAATCTGGAAATAATAGAGAAGGATATTGAAGATAATAAAGATAATAAAACCAGATTCGTATTTATTGGAAACAGTATACAGCCGAGGACAGGAAATGATAGAACTTCCATAGTATGTTTTCTGAAGGAGGACAGGCCGGGAAGTCTGTATAACATATTAAGAGAATTTGCAAAAAGGGAGATAAACCTTACAAGATTAGAATCAAGACCTGCTAAAAAGAACCTTGGAGATTATGTATTTATGATAGACATTGAAGGACACTTGCATAACGATAATGTTTTTAATGTAATAGAAGTTTTGAGAAGAAGTGTATATATTGTTAAGATTCTGGGCTCTTATCCCAAATGGACTGAAAATGGATAAAAGGATTATTTAAAGAAACAGGGGAGAGGTTAATGATAGATATAGGGCTATTCAGGGAAAACCCCCGAATTTTTAAATCAGAAATAAAGAAAAGGGGTTTGAAGATAAATGTTGATACAGGTATCAAGCTGGACAAAAAGAAAAGAGATTTAACAGTCAGGGCAGACCGTTTGAGGTATGAGAAGAATATAGCTTCAAAAATCATGCCGGGGCTTAAGAATGAAGAAAAAAATAAAAAGATAAAAGAATTAAAAAAGTTAAATGAAGAGCTTGAGAAGATTGAAAAGGAACTGGCAGATGTAGAGGAGGAGTTCTTCAGCCATTTCTCAGCATATCCCAATATATCGGATGAAGGCACGCCTGTTGGCAGAGATGAAAGCGGTAATGTAGTTGAATCTCATTACGGCACCAGGCCGGTTTTTGATTTTAAGCCCAGAAACCACATTAAACTTGGAACGGACCTTGATATTATTGATGAGAAGAGGGCAGCTAAAATATCCGGCTCAAGATTTGTATTCTTAAAAAATGAAGGAGTGCAGCTGGAATTTGCCCTTGTGCAGTATGTACTGAATATATTGATTAAAAAAGGTTTTATGCCGCTTTTACCTCCTGTACTTGTTAAAGAGGAAGCCATGTATGGTACCGGCTTTTTTCCAGTAGAAAAAACACAGTATTATAAAACTGAACTGGATGACCTTTTTCTGGTAGGAACTTCCGAAGTTCCGCTTTGCGCGTACCACGGGGGAGAGTTTTTAGATGCAGATACTCTTCCTTTAAAGTATGCCGCTTTCTCAACCTGTTTTAGAAGGGAAGCCGGAAGCTATGGGAAGGATTTAGGCGGACTTTTCAGGGTTCACCAGTTTGATAAGATTGAGATGTTTATATTTACACGCCCCGAGGATTCATGGAAAGAATACAAAAAATTGAGGGAAACACTGGAAGAAATCATGCGGGGTCTGGGATTTCATTACAGGATAGTAAATATGTGCACGGGGGATATAGGAACTCCGAATGCAAAAAAATATGATCTTGAAGCGTGGCTTCCCGGACAGAAAAAATACAGAGAGCTAGCATCCTGCAGCCATGACACAGATTTTCAGGCAAGAAGACTGAAAATAAAATACCGGGAAGGTAAGAAAAAAGAGCTGGTTCATACTATGAACAGTACGGCCTGCGCCATAGGCAGAACGTTAATAGCAATATGGGAAAATTACCAGGATAGTGATGGGAATATAGAGATTCCTGAAGGACTGCTTCAGTATATGGGGAATGTTAAGAAAATTTCAAGGAAATAAGTACTTCTTTTATATTATAATTTGGTTTTGCCCGGAGAGGTGGCAGAGTCTGGTTGAATGCGGCGGTCTTGAAAACCGTTGAAGGTTTTACCTTCCGGGGGTTCAAATCCCTCCCTCTCCGCCATGAAGATAGTACTGTTTTTTATTTATTTAAATCTTCCTCTAATAATTCCAGGAAAATATTAGAAACTTTGGGATCAAACTGTAGTCCACTATATTTTTTTATCTCTTTTATTATCTGTCTTTTTGTCAGTTTCTTCCTGTATGGTCTATCCTTGGCCATAGCTTCATAAGAATTAATTAAAAATGAAATTCTGGAGAGTATAGGAATTTCATCGCCTTTTATACCCCGTGGATATCCGCTGCCATTATACCATTCATAATGAGAAAGGATTGCTTCTGAAATGGGCTTGAGCGTATTTGATGATTCTGCTATACGGTAGCCGATTTCAGGAAGTTTCTTGATTATTTTCCATTCATCCCTGGTAAGTCTGCCCGGCTTCGACATTATTTCATCCGCCAGCGCTAATTTACCTATATTGTAAACATCCATTAGTAATTTTAATTCTTCTATTCTTTCCTTGGTAAGATTGAGTCTTCTCCCTACAGCCAGGGCATATTTCCTTAATTTAATGCTCTGCTTCTCTGATTTGCTACCTTCTTTTCTTAGATTCTCTTTTAGAGAGCTAATAATTATCTCGTTAGTAGATTTGCTGTCAGCTATTTTATTTTTATACATTTTATCTTCAGCTTCTTTTAAAACCTTATCTATATCTTCTGAGGGGGACTTTTTTGTTGCGTATCCGAAAGAAATACTTAAAGGCAAATTTTCGGTACTTCTTTCCCTGCATAGTTTTTTTATTCTTTTTAAAATGTTTTTTGCATATTCACCAGGAGTTTTCGGCAGCATTATAATAAATTCATCTCCGCCCCATCTTGAAACAATATCTTCTTCTCTGAAGCATTCTTTTAGAATATCCGCTATCTTTTTTAAGAATATGTCTCCTTTTAAGTGACCATATGCATCATTTATTACTTTCAGACCGTTTACATCTCCCATTAACATGGTTAAGGGGAGCTGCCTTTCTGTATTGAGTCTTTTTATTTCTTCTTCAAAGTATGCCCTGTTATATAGACCGGTAAGGGTATCATGAAATGATAAATATCTAATTTTCTCTTCTGAATTTTTCCTTTCCGTTATATCTCTTGTTATGCCGAATACTCCTATTATATTATTGTTTTCATCATGCCAGGGTATTTTAGAAGTAGATGCCCATCTGTCAGATTTATCTTCGTAGGTTTCTTTTTCTTCAAGGTTTATTATCGGATTACCTGTTTTTATTATAAGCTGTTCGTCCTTAAATGCCTGTCTTGCATGCTCTTCACTAAAAATATCAAAATCAGTTTTTCCTACTGCATCTTCGGGACTGTCCAGTCCAAACTTTTCTGCGGTTGCCTTATTGATTCTTACGAATCTGCTATCAAGGTCTTTAAAAAATATACTTTCGGATATATTGTCCATCAGCGCATTAAAGAAGCTTTTTTCTCTTCCCAGACGGCTCCC
The DNA here is from genome assembly GCA_034660395.1 of Actinomycetota bacterium. Classification (GTDB taxonomy): domain Bacteria; phylum Actinomycetota; class Humimicrobiia; order Humimicrobiales; family Humimicrobiaceae; genus JAQVEM01. The sequence continues at coordinate 2,475 of JAYEJA010000064.1, read as the reverse complement.
ATATTCCCGCTTTCTTTTAGTTATATTCCTTGATATACCCATGGTACCCATAACGCTTCCCTTGCTGTCATACCAGGGTATTTTGCTGCTGCTCATCCAGTATTCTTTACCTGAATATATAAGTTTTTCTTCTTTGTCAATTATGGGCTTACCCGTTTTCATAACCTTATTTTCATCTCTGGAATATTCTTTTGCACTTTTGCCGGGGAATAAATCAGCATCAGTTTTTCCAATGAAATCCCCGGGGTTTTTGCCAAGAAAACCTGCCATGGTTTTATTTACTATAAGAAACCTATTTTTTTTATCTTTAATATAGATGTTATCGGGAATATTATTTATGAGTTTTTGAAAGAGATTGAACTCTTCACTTCTGTTAAAAAGTATATTTTTTACTTTTGTATCAATATGTTCATCTTTTTTAGTGCCTTTTTTTTCTTTTTTACTTGCCATTTGAATCTTCCACCTTAAATTTTTGTATCATTTTACAGTTTTTTATATATTGTTTCAATTCATAAAATATATAGTATTATAAATCATATTTTAATCTTTTCATAATTTCCTTTAAAAAAACTTTTTAGTATTAAATGATAAATTAATAGGTCATAATGTGTATTTATTACTCCCTTCTCTTATAATAATATTATTATAAAAGTCATCTGTCTAATTTAAAAATGGAAATATAAAAGATACAGCTATTTTTCTTTAGGTCCGGGCTTAAGTTCATATTTGCTTAGTTTGCTGGAGAATTCCCTTATCCTGTTATTAACTTTATAATTTATGGTATCTTTTTTAAATTTGCTCCCGGGAGTCTTTTTACCTGCTTTTAAACCGGTCAGTATCTCGATACCATCATCAATGGTTTTTACTGCATATATATGAAATTTACCTTTTTTTACCGATTTTATTATATTTTCTCTAAGCATCAGGTTTTTTACATTGCTTTCGGGGATTATAACTCCCTGTTTACCGTTCAGGCTCTTTTCTTTGCATACGTTATAATATCCTTCTACTTTTTCGTTAACACCACCGATTGCCTGTATTTCGCCTTTCTGGTTGACAGAGCCGGTTACCGCTATCCCCTGATTAATAGGGGCTTCTGATAATGCTGAGAGGATGGCATACAGCTCGGCGCTGGAAGCACTATCGCCTTCCACATTACCATAGCTCTGTTCAAAAACAATATGGGCTGATAGATTAAGGGGATTGTTTGTTGTATACTTCTCTGTTATATAGCCGCTTAGAATCATAACTCCCTTTGTATGGATAGGACCTCCCAGCTTTGTTTCTCTTTCTATGTCAATAATTCCTGTTTTACCAAGGCCTACGGATGCAGTTACCCTGGATGGCTTCCCGAATGAGATATCCCCAAGGTTTATTATTGAAAGGCTGTTAACCTGCCCGACTTCGCTGCTTCTTGTATCTATGAGTATTGTTTCATTTTTTATCATTTCTTTTATTTTTTCCTGAATCAAATTTGAACGATAGTACTTTTCGTCAATCGCTTTTTTTATGTGCCGCGCATCTATATATTTATGTTTATTTTGTTTTGAATAAAAATTAGCTTCGGTTATTATATCTGAAATATCGGAAAAACTGGTTGAAATCTTATTCTTGTCTTCGGCGAGTCTTAATCCATATTCGATTAATTTTGCCACTGCTGATGATTTAAGATGGTTGAGATTTTCCTTCTTGCAGAATGTGCTTATGAATTTGATGAATTTCTTAATATTCGCATCGTTTCTTTCCATGGTCAGGTCATAATCAGCCCTGACCTTGAATAGTTTTTTAAAGTCGGGATCAAGATTGTAAAGGGCATTGTAATGAAAAGGTAATCCGATAAGAATTACTTTTATATTTAGAGGGATTGGTTCTGGTTTTAATCCCTTTGTAGATATGGAGCCAAGACGTTCGCTGGCTTCCTCAATTATTATTTTTTTGTCTTTTAAAGACATCTTTAAGCTGTCCCAGGAAAATATATTTTTAAACAGCTCTTCAACTGGTATTACAAGAAAACCATTATTTGCTTTATGAAGCGAACCTCCTCTGATCATTGAGAAATCTGTGGATAGAACTCCAAATTGAGCTTCCTTTTCAGTTCTTCCCAGAAGGTTCTGATAAGTAGGATTTTGTTCAATTATAACGGGGGCACCTTTTAACTTTGAATTGTCTACTATTACGTTAACCTCATATTTTTTAAACGGCAGTTCCTTCATCCAGGGGAATAAGATAGAAGCTGAAGGTTCTTTATGCTTCCTGGAAATAAAGTTATTTAAATTTCTTAAAATGTCGTCTTCTATATCCTTGATATATTCTATATATACTTACCCCCAAAAACTGGACAGAAAATAAGGTAAGATATAGCTATAGTAAGGGGGTAAAATACAGTTATGAAAAACATAACGAAAAAAAGTTACAGTCCAGCTTTCAAAACAAGGGTAGTAAAAGAAATGTTAGGGCAGGAAAAAACAGTAAGCC
>JAYEJA010000063.1:0-15261 GCA_034660395.1 Actinomycetota bacterium | reverse complement strand
ACCGGAGCCCATAACATATAGCATTGAAGATGTTTATGAGAATATGTATGATGAAATACTTGAATATTTAAGAGATTTAACTTTTGCAAGATATAATTTATTTAATTATGTAAAAGAAGAATATATAGATAAATCCCCATATAAAGAACTTCAATCCGCTGGTAAGAATTTGAGAGGTTTTATTAAAATACTTCTTCTAAAGAGAATTGAGAGTAGCGTTTTTGCTTTTAAATCTACAATAAAGAATTTAATTAATATTCATGAAACTTATTTACATGGAATAGATAATTTAAGCCTGCTTCCAATAGGTGATAGTGTACAGAAATTGATTTATTCAGTAGATGATATATCCGATGACTCTTTAGATTTTGATAGTGAATTAGAAAAGTTAGTATCCAGGTCAAAAGAAAAATATAAAATATCATGCTTTGAAATTGAAAGATTAGTAGAGGATTTAAAGGAAGATTTAGGAGTTTTTAAAAATATATACGAAATAATTGAAAATATTACACCGGATAAAGATGATAAACTTTTGAAATTAAAAGAAAAAATTGGAGAAATAAGAGCATTAAAAGGGGAAAATGAAAAGATTTTAATATTCTCTCAGTATGCAGATACTACTACTTATCTATATAATCAATTTAAAGATTTATATGGTAAAGAGATTAAAGAGACGAACAGCAAATCCAGCAACTTAATAAGTATAGTTAATAGGTTTGCTCCAATTGCTAATGAGGCGAGCAAAGATGAGAAGAATAGACCTATAAATATTTTAGTTTCAACAGACGTACTTAGTGAAGGTCAAAATTTACAGGATTGTAGTTATATTATTAATTACGATATTCATTGGAACCCTGTACGACTCATACAAAGGGTTGGAAGAGTGGATAGGATTGGTTCGGAGAAAGATGAAATATATATATTTAATTTTTTCCCGGAGGCCAAGCTTGAAGAAAATTTAAGAATTAGTGAAAGGGTTTCTAAGAGAATTCAGGAAATACACAATGTATTTGGTGAAGATGGTAAATATCTTGATGATAGGGAAATCTTAAATGAAACCGATATGTATACAATTTATGATAAGAGAGATGAAACTATACTTGATGAGGAAGAATTTATAGTTAATGAAGCTGAAGGAATAATAAGAAAATTGATGAAAGAAAATCCTTCACTATATGAAAAAATCAAGAGCATGCATGATAATTTGAGATGTATAAGAAAGGGCACAGATAGTGAGTTTGTTATTTTCTGTAAAAAAGCTGATAGCTATTCTTTTTATGTTTTAGATGATAAGGGAAATCTCATTACCCAGAATGATGATGAAGCTTTAAGGCTACTGAAAGCTGACCCCGAAGAGGTTGGATTGGATGAAATGCCAAAAGGTGCCAATAAAATTATTAAAGATACTTTTAATAAATTTAGAAAAAGATTAAGACAGATTGAGCTTGAAAGAAAAAAGAGGTTAAGAAGTAGAACAGCTGAACAAAGTTATGTTTTAGATATTTTAAAACAGGAAATGGATAAATTAAATAATTTTTCTGATGAATATGAAGAAAAGAAAGCTAAGCTAAGTGGGTTATATAATATTTATGATAATATTTTGCCTACTGCTGTTATTAGAAGACTTAGAAAGCTAAAAAGAGACAAAATAGATGGACAAGAACTGGAAAGTGCATTAATAACAATTAAGAATAACTATAGTTTAACTAAGGAAAGAAAAATTATAGAGCCAGAAAAAGATGTGCCGAAGATTATTTGCAGTGAAATATTTAAAAAGTAAATATTAAGGAGCAAATATGAAAATAAAATTTAATGATAAAAAGTTTAAATTAACCGGCTTTAAAAATGAAAAAGACTTAGAAAAAACTGTTATAAATCTTTCGGAAGATATTTTTGGTAAAAAATCAATTTATATTAATTTAAAAAAGAGGGTAAGGAATAAATCTATAAGCTTTGCAAATATTCCCGATGGATATTTACTTGATTTTAGAAGTAAAGTTAAATTATGGATTGTTGAAAATGAGCTTTCTACGCATGATTCATTTAGGCATATAGGAGTACAGTTATTAAAATTTGCTACACAGTTTTCTGAGGGTTCTTTTGCAGTTAAGGAATTATTGATAAATTTTATAAATAATAATAAAGACGTAAAGCATAAATTTAATTTGCTGATAAAAAAAACAGAATTCCCTAATATTGGTGAAGCTCTGGATTTTGCAATATACAAGAATGATTATGGTTTTGTTGTAGTTATTGATGAAATAAATGAAGATTTAATTAAAGTTACAAGAGAGATTGCGAGGCAACCGGAATTAATTGAAGTTAAAAAATACTCATGTGGCACTGATGAGATTTTTACTTTTAATGAATTTCTGAAAGACTTTGAAGAAAGTGTATCTCATAGAATTGACCCGATTGAAATTGACACCATTGTCTGCCCGGCAAGGGAAGACGGATTTAAATCTGCTTTTCTGGATGAAAAAGCGTGGTGGGCTGTAAGGATATCACCAAATGTCATATCAAAATTAAAGTACATAGCTATGTATGAGGTTGTCCCTGTAAGTTCAATAAGATGGGCAGGTAAAATACAGTCAATAAAACCGTATGAGGATACAGGTAAATATAAGATTTATTGTTCTGATACTTTTAAAGTCGGACCAATTGAGTTTGATTCACAAAAATATGTGCCACAGGCATCAAGATATACGAAGTTTGATTTAATTTTGAAAGGTAAAAAATTATCAGACATTTTTTAATATCATTATTTTTTTATATCAAGGTGGTAAAAATGATAGGAAAGATGGAAAAAGTTAAATTAAGATCTGTCTGGAAAAATGAAGCAAAAGATTTTTCAAGCTGGCTGTTTGATAATCTTGATTTTTTATCCGAGGAACTTGATTTAAAACTTACGCCAGTTGAAAAAGAAAAAAGGATTGGTACATTTTCTGCCGATATACTGGCTGAGGATATTGGTGGTGAAATGGTAATAATTGAAAATCAATTAAGAAAAACAGATCACGACCATCTCGGGAAAATTTTGACTTATATCTCTAACGTAGGAGCTAAAATAGCTATATGGATAACAAGTAGTCCAAGACCAGAACATGAAAGAGCTATTGAATGGTTAAATCAGGCTAATATGGAAACATATTTCTATCTTCTAAAAGTAGAAGCTTTCAAAATAGGAAATTCTGAACCTGCGCCTAAGTTTACTATAATCTCTGGTCCCAGTGAAACTGCTATAAACATTGGAGAAGAGAAAAAAGAATTGTCAGAAAGACATAAAAAAAGACTGAAGTTCTGGAAATCTTTGCTTGAAAAAAGTAAGAAAAAAACGAATTTACATTCTAATATTACTGCCGGTACAGATTCCTGGATAGGTACTGGAGCAGGTAAAAGTGGGCTGGCATATAATTATGGGATTACATACAAAAATGGTCAAATAGAACTATATATTGACAGAGGAGATTACGGAGAAAATAAGAAATTTTTTGATTATCTATTTAAAAATAAAGAACAGATTGAGGGAGACTTTAGGGGAATGCTGGAATGGCAAAGGCTTGACAATAGGAGAGCTTCCAGAATAAGAAAAATATATAGTTATGCAAATTTAAACGATGAAGAAAAATGGGGTAAGCTTCAGGAAGAAATGATTGATGATATGATTAGGTTAGAAAAAGCACTAAAAAAATATATTAATAAGATTTGAGTTTCTAAACTTAATTATCTTTCCACAATTTTTACAATATTTTTTTATCAAAAACCCCATACTCCCCTCTACTTCCCCACCTCTTCCAGCTCCATCCAGCATTCTCCGACTCAAATCTATCTCATAAAAAACACTCTCAGAGTCCAGAAGCAACATCATAAATTGATGTAACCAAACCGATATTTTAATATTCTCTCCATATCCCCTCTATTTACATCTACTATACTTATTTAAACAACAATTAATTATAATATACATTAAATAATCACATAACCCAAAACACAAACAGGGAGGCAAACATGAAAATACTTATCGCCTACGGTTCGTCATACGGAACAACAGAAAAATGTGCCGGCATTCTCGCTGACATACTAAAGAAAAAAAATTATGAGGCTGACCCTGCTAATCTCAAAAAGAACCAGCGGATAAACCTGAAAGGATACGACCTCATAGCCATAGGCGGCTCATTTATTGCATTCAGAATGAACTCCGCAGTAAGAAAGTTTGTAAAAAGAAACCTGAATACCTTACTTAATAAAAAAACCGCCCTTTTTATGTGCGGCGCAGGGGAGGACAGGGAAAAAGAAATTAAAAAAGGCTTTCCCGGGAAACTTTTAAAAAAGGCAGTAACAACCGGCTACTTCGGATATGAGATACTCTGGGATAAGTTAAATCCATTTTTCAGGTCAATTATGCAGAAAGCATTTAAAACCACGGAAACCGTATCAAAGATAAACCATGAAAATATAGAAAAGTTTGCTGAAGATATTATAAAAGCAATATCTTCATAAATTCCTAAAAGATAACCTATAGCCGGCACCGAAATTTTCTTCACAGTTAAATAATGAATTAAAAATCATATAATTATTATACATATACAACAAAATTATTATAAATAATGCCGATATATCCCTTTTTTCTGATATAATTATTTCATGATAAAAGACGAACTTAAAAATTACCGGGACATAAGTGAACTTAAAAAAACACCGGAGCCCGGAGGAGGTAAACACAGACCGCCGGGAAAAGAACCAATCTTTGTAATCCAGAAACACTTTGCCACAAACCTCCATTATGATTTCAGACTGGAGGTGGAAGACGTGCTTGCCTCCTGGGCAGTCCCCAAAGGCCCGCCGGAATACCCCGGAACTAAACGGCTTGCCGTACGCACCGAGGACCACCCTCTCGAATATGCAGACTTCGAGGGAGTCATACCCGAAGGGCAGTACGGCGCAGGTGCCGTAATCATATGGGACAGGGGCACCTATATAAATTTAAGAAGGGAAAAAGAAGAAAATACAGATATGGAAAAATCCTTAAGCGAAGGTAAAATAGAAGTCTGGCTCAAGGGCGGTAAAATAAAAGGTGGTTACTACCTCATAAAAACGGGCAAACAGAAAGACAAAGAACAGTGGCTCTTAATTAAAGCCAGAGATGAAAAATAAACACCCATCCCCCGGCACCAATTTTCTAATCCTTTTTAAAACTTTTTGCCGCCTTGATCCTTTCCATTATAGGCGGATGGCTGTAAAGGAAAAACTCTAAGTAACCCGGAGGAGATACATTGGAAAGATTCGACTGGCCGAGCTTCACCATAAGACTAACCTGCGCATCCGGATTTTCTGTTGCCCGGACCGCAAAACTGTCCGCCTGTCTCTCAAAAATCCTGGACACTGCATTGCCTAAAGGCATCATTAAAAAAGAAACTACCGATATAAGGAGGATGGTAACCAGTATCGCCTTAAAATCCCCTATCATCCCCGTGCGGTAAAAAATAAGGTGCAGGATAAAGAGCCCTGCAGCTCCCGAAAGAGCCCCTATTATCATATTTTTATATATATGCCGGTTATACCAGTGCCCTATTTCATGGGCCACCACGCTTAACGCCTCCTGGTTTGAGAAATTATTTATAAGATTATCAAATACCACTATGTGCCTGCTTCCCCCCACTCCCGCGAAGTATGCATTTACTTTGCTTGTTTTCCTGCTTGCATCGGAAACTAAAACCTCTTTTACTCCTATACCCGCACTGTCTGCAATATTTATTATCTCCTCCCGCATATTCTCATCCTCAAGCTCTTTAAAATTATAAAAAAGCGGGTCAACAATTATGGGATAAAGATAGCTTAAAAGAAAAATAAACAGGGCAAGCACGGCCGAGGAAACTATCCACCAGTGCCCCGGCATATAAACCATAAGTGCATATATTCCGGTAAGCCCAAGAGAAGTAATTATAAGAGAAATACTGTTTTCCTTAAGGTAATCCATAAACCACATTGAAAGAGTCTGGTTTGAGAGCCCGAACCTGTGCTCTACTGCAAAACCCCTGTAATATGATAGGGGCAGCAGTATAAGCTCGATTAAGATGTAGAATGAAACTATAAGCAAAAAAGCATAGGGAATATTTATGCGCGCAGTTTTAAAATACTTAAAAAAAAGAAAAATTACACCTGCCATTAAAGACCATGACAGGAAACGGCCGGCAATACTTATATTAAGAGAAATCCTGTTGTAATCCGAAGCCTTCTTAAGAAAGCCGCTATCAAAATAACGGGCCACATCGCTCCCGTATTGGGGGCTGTGCATAAGATTCACCACAAATATTGACACGAGGGATAATACCGCAAGACCCAGTAAAGTTATTAAAACAAAAATCAGCAAACCTTTTCCTTTAAATAAACTAGTTTTCACAATCTATATATTAATCTCTTTTTCTCTTCCCCAGAAGCATAATATCCTTAAGCTCCTTTTTGCCCCTTGCCTCCAGCCATTTTTCCTCAAAACCCTCCTCTGCAATAATCTGGGATATAGAAGTATGGGCACGAAGCATCAGGTTTCTTTTGTCTCTGGTTACTATAATAAAAAAGCCGCAATTACCCTGGATTCTGAGCCGGGGAAAAGTATGCCGTCCCTGCATCGTGTTATTATGATATTAAAATAGTCCTTTTTACCTATAACAATATTGGGTATCGCAATTTTATCCGTTATAAGGGTGCTGCTTTCTTTTTCCCTCCGTGAAAATTTACTATAAAAATATTCCGGTTCCATATAAAGTTTATCAGACAGACTCTCTGAAATCTTCCTGTAAAGAATATCTATATACATGGATTCCTTAATATCCAGAACCGTGCATTTTTCAATTGCTCTGTGAAAACTATCTTTTTTAATTTTATCTCTTTCATACACTATTTTTTTCAGTTCATTTTCCAGGCCTCTATCTGTCAGCTTTGTGGATTTTGACGTGATTCCGTCAATTACATAAAGAAGAGCATATTCTTTACCCCTGGTTCTCTTCCTGCCGTAAAAAATATAAATACATGCACCTATGATAACAAGGACGATGCTCAGTATGATTACATCTCTTCCCATCTCAAAAATTATAAAAATAAATCCCATAAGTCCCAGAATCTGTATCCATGGATAAAGCGGAGTCTTAAAACCGGGCTTATAATTCTGCAGTTTACTGGATCTGAGTACAATCACAGATAGAATGGAAAGTATGTAAGTCATAATTACGATAGTAGAAGCCACTTTTATAAGAATGTCCAGCTCCAGAAATAAAAAAACGATTATAAAAAAACCGGTAAAAAAGATGGAAACATAAGGTGTCTTAAATTTTTTATGTACCCTGCCGAAAAAAGCAGGATACAGCTTATCCCTGCTCAGGGCAAACGGGTATCTGGAAGCCGACATAATCCCGGCATTCGCGGTTGAAATAAATGCCAGTATGGCAGCCGCACTTAAAAGAATTAATCCCGGAATACCCATGGTTATATAAGCACCGTCTGAAATGGGGGTAAATGATAAGTCAAGGTTGGAAGCTTCTACAACCCCCGAAGTAGTAAAAACTACTGCTCCATACAATATGGTAGTAACTACCAGCGACAGCATAAGACCAAGGGGCAGCGTTCTGCAGGGATCCCTTACCTCTTCGGAAACACTTGCAATCTTTAGCAGTCCCCCGTATGCCACAAATACGAAACCTGCAGTTGAAAAAACAGAATATATTCCATACGGAGCAAAAGGATCGAATCTATGTACATTTATTTGCGGTAAGCTCCATACAACATAAATAAGAAGTATGCTTAAAAGAATTGCTACCAGGATTATCTGTGTTATGCTTGCCTCCTTAACTCCGATGAAATTAAGGGAAACAAAAACAATGCATAAAAAAACTGCTACAATATGCATATTCAGGTCAATTATTAACCTGACAAAAGCAGCCATTCCCACCAGGGCAAAAGCACTTTTAAGAGACAGTGAAAACCAGCTCAGCATCCCTGCCACCGTTCCAATAGCAGGCCCGAATCCGCGGGTTATAAAAAAGTAATCCCCGCCGGCCTTGGGCATCGCTGTTGACAGCTCTGAAATGCTTAATACCCCTATTAGAGCCAGCAGCCCCGCCAGAAAATAAGAAACTACTACTGCAGGCCCGGCTTTTGCATGGGCAAGTCCCGGTAATATAAATAGTCCTGAACTGATCATCGCGCCGGTGGATATACAGAAGACATCAATAAGCTTAAGTTCTTTTTTAAATTTCATTTGATCTTTAAAAAGTGTTAGGAGAGTTCATTATAACAAACTACATAACCAAAAACCAAACTATTTAACAAAGTTTAAATTAGATATTTTGCTGCCTGCAGTATTTATAACCGCATTTCAAAAGATCTTAAAATGATACAAAAAGGAGCATAAAACTTTGTATTTAATAAGGTATTCATCACTTAAAACGAACCGGCACTATTAGCTCATCATCATATTCCCTTATATCGGAAGGGTTATTTTTTTCCAGAATTAAAAAACCCGTATCCGTTTCCGGCATTTCGAATTCAATTTCTGCCCTGAAGGGAACGAAATCCTCCGTCATCCACTCATCAAGCGCCTGGGCATAATGAACCGCCACCTCTTCTCCGTTTCCATCCAGAAGCTTAACGGTAAAGTTTGCCTCAAAAAACCATGTTCCCCTTGCCTCGCCCGTAATTATGAGGGGGCTTGAAATAACTTCGTTGGGCCCGGGACTTTCCACTATTATATCCTTTTCCTCCTTCTCATCTAAAACCTCCGGAGCCTCTTCCTTCTCTTCTTCCTTACCTCTTTCACCCCCCGATGCAGTTTCCGGCTCTTCTTCTTCCCCGGCAGTCTCTTCCGTCTCTGCCGGAGTTCCCATTTCCTCTTCTCTTCCCCCGATCTCTGAAATAAGAGCGCAGGAATTAAAAGAGAAGCCGAAAATAAGTATCGCAACTGTAAAAATTATAATAAGCTTTAATTTCATTTCAGCTTAATTATAAATTGTATTAATTCAAAAAATCAAATCAAAGCAAAATAGCCCTTCCTTATATTAATATAAAAAAAGATATATAATTATGCGTATAAATAATGATAAATTCTAATTTTACACACCGGCATTAAAAAAAATTATATTCAGGGAGATTTTAATTATGAAAAAATCCCCGTATATATTGGCGGCGATAATTTTTTTATCAATTATCTTATGTTTTCAGCTTGCCGGCTGTAACAGATCGGAAACCCGGAACGGGGCAATGGAAGACTCAGAAGACAGAGAAGAGCCCGAAGCTGAAGAAACCGGCAATGGCACTGCAGAAGATGAGCAGGAAGAAGCAGAAGAAACTGAAGATGAATCCCCGGCCGCCAGAGAAGAAGTACTTTCTGAATCTCCAAACACTGAAAAATTCGATGAATACTTTTCAGACATAGGGCTTGGTAAACTTGCAGCTGACGCAGACCTGCTTCAGGACATGGAGCCGGATGTAATTATATTTCTGCCTGATGAAGGAATATGCCTTTATGGCACTTTAAAAAAGAGCGCCATTATAGGGGTCGCAATCTATAATCCAGAAACTTCCAGTTATGAATCAGAAAGGCAGGACTTACCACAGACTCTGGAAAAAGGCGGCTTTACTTCCTGCAGCCCTATTTCGTTCGGAAGCGGCAAATATGAATACAGAGTCTATATCGGAGACACTCTGGTTTCGGTACTTACCTTTGAAGTCAAATAGTTTTTAAATTTATTAGCCGGTAAATAAAGGCATTAATGGTTATTTAATTATATAAATAAGGGGTTTCCGTTATGAAAATAAATAAAAAAGTATTTTTTATCGCAATAATATCAATCCTGACCGTAACTTTAATCTTTACATTTTCCTGCGATATTATTTCTACTGCAATAGAAGATGCGGAAAAAGAGGCAGGAGATGAATATTTTGAATCTTTTGAATATTATGAAGAGATATCAGTAGAGGAATTTACAGGAGAAGAAATCGGGGCGCAGGAACCTTCCGGAGAAATCGGGGGTAAAGAAGGATCGGAAGAAGCAGAAGAATCCCCGGTAGAATTTACAGGTGAAATCCTGGTAAAGCTTGATGAAATAGAAAATAATTATTCACTTGAATTCAGGCAATACCTTGAATCCCTTGAAATAAATTACCTGGAAAGCTTATTAAATGATGACAGTGAAATAAAAAAAGAATACGACCTTTTTAAGTGGATAAACGCATTTTCCAAAAACAATATACTCTTTACCGCCAATGAAAATACCTTTCCGGATGAATGGTATGAATCCCCAATTGACGCAATAGCAGAAAGTCTGCCTGAAGAAGAAATAGAAAGATCAAAAAATCTAGTAATAGCTGCTCTTCATAAATATCCCATAGATATTTTAAAAAATAACTTAAAAAATGTATATGTATTAAAATCAATAAATTTTTTCGCGGTCGACTACGGCGGAACAAATTCAGCAGATGCAGTTTATTTAACCAACAGCGGTGTGGCTACAAGCTATGCCGATGCTTATATAGAGGAAGCATTCCATCATGAATTTTCCAGCATATTGTTTAGAAATTATGAATTTTTATTTAATGAACAGCAATGGAGAAATATCAATCCCGAAGGATTTGAGTATTTCGATGAATCAACCGGCGGATCAGGCGCCATAAAAGAAGGAAAAGATTCAAAGGAATTCAATGCAGAATTGCATAAATCAGGATTTTTATACCAATATGCCCGGTCTACCCTAGAAAATGATTTTAACTCTTTTGCAGAAAATATTTTTATGGGAAATGATGATTTTTTCACAGTGTCAGAAAAGTATGAAAAAATTGAAATGAAACTTGACCTTATCGTGTCATTTTATAACAGTATAAACCCCCGGTTTACCATTGACTATTTTAAAGGGCTTTAAAAATAATGGGATAATTCTCCTAACATGAATAATCATCAAGGGTAATAATCTTAATCTTCTTCTTTTTATAATTGCTGTAATTAAGAAATAATTTATTGTCGTCGGTTATAAACTTCCCGTTAAAATACTCCGCAGTCGCTAGAAATATACCATCATAAACGCTTTCCTTAATATCAATTGCTATCTCTACCGCCCTCTTTAATATTTCCATATCAATGTAAAATATTATCCCCATGTTATACAATTTATCGATTATCTCTAACTGTTCACTTTTATACTTACCAAGTTTATTCTTTAAAACATTTGCCAGCTCGAATACGGCCAGCTCGGGCGCTATTATTTTAATCTTATTATCCATATACCTTCCTAATATGATATCTGCTTTTTCTTTATTCTTCTCGTTATCCTTAAAAAACCATTTTACGATAACCGAGGTATCCGGTATCAATAGTTCCCCTTTATCAAAGGAATTTATAGAGCTTTCAGAAACTAAAAAAGTTTTTTTATCTAATTGTTCTCCATTTTCCTTAAAATCCATTTTTATCCCTGCTAACCTTTTCACCTTTCATTTCTTAATTTTTTTATGTCACCGGTTGAATCCCAGCCTTTAAGCTCCTCCCCGACCCTATCTCTTATCTTTGCTATATCTTTGATCGCTTTCCTTTTTCTCTCCTCCAGAATTCTGCTGTCCAGCTTTGCAAAATAGCTGTTTACCGCTTCCCTTATCAGTCCTGACCTTGTCGAATTTACTAAATACCTGTATCTATCCAATTTTTTTAATGTATCATCCGGAATGGATATATTTATCCTGGACATCTTTTATCTCCCTGTAATTACTTTTAACTTACTTTTACTTCTATTTTCCAATTATACTACACAATAATAATAAGTAAAATAAATGTATATTTTTTTACACAATAATAATAGGAAACATTTCCCAAAACGGATAAAATTCAGCTGGAATGGCTTTTAATAAAAAAATACCGCTCTTAAGCTTAATCCACTCTAAAACGAATAGCGCTTATTTAAATAAGTAAATTTCGTTTAAAGAAAAATCAAACCGGCAGATTCCGGCAGCGTGGAGGTTCTTGGAAAAAATATCAATTTAAGCGAAACAAGGAGGAAAATAGTATTCGTGCTTGCTGCTGATGGCCTATACGACAATATGACAGCAGAGGATAACCTGCTATTTTATACCAGGATTTACTGAGTAACGGAATCCGGAGAAAAGATAAAACAGCTTCTTAAAACTGTAAATCTCGGCGACAGGGCCAGTGACATGGTAAAAAACTATTCAAGGGGAATGCGGCAGCGGCTGGCACTTGCCAGGTCAATGGTCCACGACCCGGAAGTTCTCATCCTTGATGAGCCCACTGCAGGAGTTGACCCTTCGGGGCAGATAGAAATAAGACAGATAATGATTGACATAGCCCGTAAGGAAGGTAAGACTATTTTTTTAAGCTCCCATAATCTTGATGAGGTGCAGCGCATCTGCAACCGCATCGGCCTGATTGACAGAGGTAAAATAAAGCTCTACGGTGAGCTTAAAATCCTCCGCCAGGGAATGGGAAAGGGCATGGTAAAAATTAGTACCGGACAACCAATTACCCAATCCATTGAATCGAAAATAAAAGGCATTCCCGCTCTGGGTCTGCAGGAAAAAAGAGGAGAGACCCTCATATTCTCACCCGCAGAAGGGACCAAAATATCGGATATAATAAGCTTTCTTACCGGCCGCGGTATAAAAATTGAAGGAGCAGTAAAGAAAGAAGCATCACTTGAAGAAATGTATTCCGCTATTTTAAAAGAGGCAGAACCATTATGAAAGATACGGGACTGATAATAAAAACAAGTATAAAAAACAATATACGTTTTAAGATACCGCTGCTTGTATATATTATTGTCACACTTATATGTGTTGTAGGTGTTACGGCAATTTTTATTATAATTTCCATTTTACCGGAAATGGAAAAAGAAGTACCTGACATGTATACTCTTGAGCTATTTTCCGGCGTTATTGTATTCACAACATGCACTATCGGTATTGGCGTAAACCTGAATGCATTTGCCTTCCATTCCATAATCAGGGAAAAGACCCGCGATAACATAGAATCTCTTCTTGCTACACCGCTTAAAGCAAGTAACATATGGGCAGCCAGGAGTATAGCTATCTTTATTCCCGGCCTTGTTGCTGGAGAAGTTCTCACTATTCTGGTTATAATCATAGTAAACTATATTTATTTTATTCCTGAAATCGGTTTTATATTGAATCCCTGGGCAGCCGTCAGCAGCTTTATAGCTGTCCCTCTTGTTTTTTTGGCACTCAGCCTGCTTTCCCATCTCGTAGGGCTTACCGGCAGGGCCGCCAGTGCCAACATAATCGTCCAGATTTTTCTACCGGTTTTCGCAAATGTTATGATTAACCTCTCAATTCATCGCGTTCTGGAAATTACTTCCTGGACTTTTGCCTCAGCAAACTTCGGCGTGGCTGCCGCAATTTTTATTATTTCCATATTCCTCAAGGGCCGCCTTAAAAAGGAGAGAATAATTCTTTCAGGTTAGGAGCTTTTAAATTGGGAAGATTAAATATTATCTTGAAAAGGGATTTTAGAGAATTAAGAAAAAGCAATGCTTCTCTTATTGTAATAATAGTATTTGCTGCTGTAACAATTGCTGCCGCTCTAACTTGCAGGGGTCATAATATTCTGGATAATAGTCCTCTCATTTCTGCCGCTTCTTACAAAAGAAAAAATCATACTTTCAAGTAAAGGTGAACAGATGTAGCCCCCGCGATAAGTATTTTTAAAATGCAAAAACATGTTTTCCCCATTTCTTACATTACTACCCAAAAATACTAAATTAATTATATAATCTGAATTACACAATATGATTCTTTCTGTTTGTGATAGTATATGATATGTTAGGAAAAAATATAAAATATAAAGGGATATAATTAATGAGCAAGAAATATCAAAAAAAGAATGAAGACCAGAGACTTCTGCAGACACCCAGGTCTCTCTCACCTGATTTTGTAAATACTGACCCCTGGCGCGTTCTTCGTATCCAGGGTGAATTTGTCGAAGGATTTGATGCACTTGCAGAAGTGGGTCCCTGCATTGCTATTTTTGGTTCCGCACGTACAAAGCCCAGTGATAAATATTACAAAGCTGCAGTTAAAACTGCCTCCCTCATTGCTGAAAACGGCCTTGGGATCATAACGGGAGGAGGACCCGGCATAATGGAAGCTGCCAATAAAGGAGCGTCCAAAGCAGGCGGTGTTTCCATAGGCTGCAACATAGAATTGCCCCATGAGCAAAAACCGAATAAATACCAGAATATATCGCTGGAGTTCCATTACTTTTTTGTACGTAAGATGATTTTTGTTAAATACTCCGTGGGATATATTATATTTCCCGGCGGTTTTGGCACGCTGGATGAACTATTTGAAGCACTTACACTTTCGCAGACAGGCAGAATTGAACAGTTCCCTATCGTATTATATGGAAGCAGTTACTGGAAAGAACTTTACAGCTGGATTAACAGTTGCCTGGTCAAGAAATATTCCACAATTGACGCATCAGATATGAAACTTTACAAAATAGTGGATGACCCGCAGGAAGCAGCCAGCTATATTATTAACCTGATAAAAAGTAATCACCTTATCTAAAATCCAAGGTAAAAAGTTAAATTACTCCAGGCATAAAAGCCGTCAGGAATTAAACATTATAAAAAAGGACCTATACCCCGTAATTTAAATATTTTTTAGCTGCAGGATTGCTTAACCTCCCCCATAAAATAGCACCTGCAATCGTTCCGACCGGCACACTGAACATGGTGAGAACCAGTATTACTCTTCCCAGAGGAACCGAGTAAGACCTTCTGTTTTTCATTCCAATAAGGGCAATGACTGCAATGGTGATATAAATTAAATTTAAAATAATATTAAATACAACAATAAGGACAAAAATTCTCTGCGGCATCATTTCCTCCAAATTCAGTCCCATTCTTAAATACATCAGGTATAAATTGGGAATATAAAAAATATAGAAAATATTTATCATGGTAGAAATTACCGATAATGACAATATAACCCAGTAAAGTACCCTGATGCCTCCCAGCTGCCTGTTGCCTTCTCTTAGCTCCTCTCCTGTTAACTCAACCATTTTTACTCCCTCCGCTAAAAAATTAACTTGAAAAATAAAAATTTTATTTATTAATGACTTTTATTTTTTGTTTTATATTTTAAAAATACTCTTACATGTAATTTTTATTTAACAACCCAAAAAAGTCAATTACAAAACATAATGTTCTCATAATTAAAATAATAGATAAAGGAAGCATAAAGCAATAAATC
>JAYEJA010000062.1:0-3088 GCA_034660395.1 Actinomycetota bacterium | reverse complement strand
TAATTTTGTTTCACTGTCGGGATATGCATTTATGAATGATTTTGATATTTTAACTTTTTTCTTAGGATTTCGTTTAAATTCATAAGCGTACAATTTTCCGTCTCTTTCTTCTATATAATCAATTTCTTGTTGTGTGCGTGTTCTCCAAAAATATTTATTTAAGAATATTTTAAAGAATGAGTAATTATAAAGTCGTAAGAGAATTAGATAAGAAAAAATGGTCGGATTTTGTTTATAATCATCCGCATGGCAATGTTTTTCAAACGCCAGAGATTTATGAAGTGTATGAAAATACTAAAAAATATGAGCCTGTTTTTGTTGCTGCTATTGATGAAAAGGGAGAAATTCTGGGAATATTGTTAGCAGTTATTCAAAAAGAATATTCCGGGTTTTTGGGTAACTTTACTGCGAGATCAATTATCCAGGGCGGCCCGCTTATAAAGGATGATGATTCAAAAAATTTGAATTTTGTGCAAAGGTATCGCTATAGGTGAATTCAATGATAAGTGATTGTTATAAATATTTGATTAGTCCTAAAAGTAACAAAAAACTGATTAAGGGGGAAGATATATTTTTCACTAAAGATAAAACTGAGAAGTATGGAATTATAAATAACATTCCAATATTATTACCACAAAGCAAAATCAATGACTACATGAAGAATACATATAAAGCGGATTTTGTATATTTTAAAAAAACAGATTGTGCTTTTATCAAAAATTTAGTGTTAAAATTAAAATTGGCGAAGGGATCGTTTATTTTAGATCTTGGCGCTGGAGAAGGAGTTTATTCAAGTTTTTTTTATAATATGGGAATGAATGTCGTTGCGCTAGATTTCTCTAAATATATGTTAGAAAAAGGGCAAAAAAATAATTCGTTTGTTGATTTCATTGCAGGCGATGCGCACTCAATACCTTTTGCAAATAATAGTTTTGATGTCATTTTTTGTTCTGGTTTGTCGTTGTTTAACACTGAACACGTTAAAAATGAAACAAAATTAGTGCATCATATCATTAGCAAGCTCCGAAAAAAAGGTTATTTAATTTTTATTGCTTCAACAAACTTATCTGGGAAAATGCGGAATTCGTGGTACCCAGTAACCTTTCAAGATCTTGATGGTTTATTTTCAAGTTACAATATTAAATATAAATGGTTTATTCCGCGATTAATTATTCCTTTAGTTTTAAAGCAACATGCATTTAGTAATCGGAGTTCAATTTTTTTTTCTATAATAGTAAAATTTTTTTCATTTATACATCGTAAAATACGAGGTCGAATCATTTACGTTATTGAAAAATAAGAGATAATCAAATTTCATATATAGGAAAGTTTGAATTGGAAAATTCTACATATGGGATGGAATTCAATTGTTATAAAAAAAGATAATAAATTACCAAATAGAGTAATGCTGAATAATCATCCTCATAATTGGACAGATAATAAAGCGGAATGTTATAAGATGTTATTTTGGCAAAGTTCAAAAAATATAGTTAACAGAATTTATTGTAAATCATGAAAATATTAATTGATATTGGTCATCCAGCCCATGTTCATTATTTCAGAAATTTCATTAAAATAATGGAGAAAAAAGGACATCGATTTTTAATTGTTTCAAGGGATAAGGAAATTGAGCATTATTTACTGAATTCATACAACATTCCATTTATTGGTAGAGGTAAGGGAGGAAAAAGTGTTTTTGGTAAAATAATTTATTTACTTAAGGCTGATTATTTAATTTTCAAGTATGCCCTGAAGTTTAAACCTGATATTTTTCTTAGTTTTGGTTCAACTTATGCAAGCCATGTTACTTTCCTCAGAAGAAAGCAACATATTGCATTTGATGATACTGAACATGCGAAGCTTGAACATATTATGTACAAACCATTTGCGAGTGTAATATTAACCCCTTCATGTTTTTATAAAAATTTAGGCAAAAAACAAATTCGTTTTAACGGATATATGGAATTATGTTATCTTCATCCGAATTATTTTACGCCAGACCCCTCAATATTAGATTTGCTTGGTGTTAAGAAAGGTGAAAAATATGTGATTATGCGTTTTGTTTCCTGGAGTGCTTCTCATGATATTGGACATTCAGGCTTAAGTTTGGAAATGAAGAGGAAAACAGTTAAAGAATTTTCCAAACATGCAAAAATATTTATTTCATCAGAAGGAGAATTGCCTGACGACTTGAAACAATATCAGATTAAAATCCCACCGGAAAGAATGCATGATGCTTTAGCTTTTGCGACATTACTCTATGGTGAAAGCTCAACGATGGCTTCTGAATGTGCTTGTCTTGGAACTCCTGCAATTTTCCATGACAATAATGGACGGGGTTATACAGATGAAGAAGAAAGTAAATATAGACTTGTTTTTAATTATTCAGAATCTTTAGCTGATCAGAAAATATCAATACAAAAAGGAGTTGAATTACTAAATACACCCAATCTCAAGCAAGAATGGCAAAAAAGGCGTCAGAAAATGCTTTCAGATAAAATAGATGTTACTGCTTTTATGGTTTGGTTTATAGAGAACTATCCTGAGAGTGCAAGGATTATGAAAAAAAATCCTAATTACCAGTTACGGTTTAAATGAAGGGGATTTTTTTCAGTTTTGAGTTTTAAGTTTTGGGTTTTGAGTTGAGAAAAACAAGAAAAACATAAAAGATTAAACAAAAAAGAAGATTTTATATTAATAATCAATTAGTAATCAATGAAAGAGAAAAAAATTAATGAAAGAACATTTGAGTTTTCTTTAACTAGAGGGAAATAGAGGGGTAAGGGAAATAGAGCAATAGAGGGGTCAGGTCCCAGTTAAATAGGCTTCGCGTTTAACGGGATAAATCTTCATTCTTGACAGATAGCTTTTTTTGATGTACAAAGACCATAATATCGTTTGATGAAAAAGGAGCAATTATGGCACGACCATTGAGAATAGTCTATCCTGGAGCATTTTATCATATTACATCACGGGGAAATGAAAGAAAAGATATCTTTAAGAATCAAATGGACAGAGAAAAGTTTCTCTCTTACCTGGAATCTGCAACCGAAAGGTATGGAGCTTTGATACATGTTTTTTGTCTTAT
>JAYEJA010000061.1:0-15825 GCA_034660395.1 Actinomycetota bacterium | reverse complement strand
TTAATAATTCAGACCAGGGAAGCCAATTTACTTCAGAAGAATATGTGAATAAAGTCGAGTTAGCTAATGTAAAAGTAAGTATGGATGGAAGGGGCAGAGTATTTGATAATATTTTTACCGAAAGGTTGTGGAGGACCTTAAAATATGAAGAGGTGTATTTGAAGGATTATGAGAGTTGCAAAGATGCGGCGGTATCCATAGATAATTATTTTAGCTTTTACAATAACGGGAGGCTACATTCGGCTCTGGGGTACTGCCCTCCAGCAGAGATATATTTTGGAAAAGATTGTATTGTTTCTAATATAAAAGTGTAGCTATAGCCTGGTCGATATTTTGTCTTGACAATAGGGGTAACCTTAATAATTTCAGATATATCATTGAACTTATCATTAATATCGCTTACAAATTTATCAATTGTATAATGGGCAACCTGCTGATTTAATTTTTTTGTTTCTACACTTATCTGTCTGTCCAGGTCCCTTATTTCATTCATTGTTTTATTTAAATCTTTATTTACCTTTGCTTTCTTTTTCTTGATTTCTTTTTTCTTTTTATCATCCATTGTCATAAATTGTTTCTCATCCAGCGGCTTGCCATTTATAGCAGGAAGTATAAAGAGACCTATCTGGGTGGATTTTATAGTGAATCCCTGTTTTTCAGCTTTCTCGTTTAGTTCTGAGAGAAGTTTATCCTTTTGTTTCTCAATGCTTGCAACAATAGTATCCTTTTTTTCCGAATAATCTTTGCTGCCAAACGTTTTTGGAAGCGAGCTCCTTATCGAGTTTATGAAATTGATCATCTCTTCTTTAAAAACAATACCTTTACCGGGAGGAAGCTCTATTGTTTTCGGTTCATAGGAGTTTTTGAAATTGTTTACATAACACCAGTCAGAAGGAGCCGGCTTTGTTTTTGCCAGTTCTTCAACAAAATCTTTTACACCGGTCATTCTACCCGTACCGGTATGTCCTGAAACAAAGATATTAAAGCCACCATTCTCGATGTTCAGACCGAATTTTAATGCTTTTACTGCTCTGTCCTGGCCTATGATAGATTTTAAGGGAGTAATTTTGTCGGTACTTTCATGGCCAATTTTATTTTCATCAATGGTAAATTTTAATTTATCGGGGGATAACTCCGAAGTCATTTTTAGCCCCTGTCAATATTTATTATGATTTTTAGTTAATATAATAAAAGATATTTTAAAATATGGCTTTACAATATATTAAGATTTTATTTTATAATATACAAAAAGAAGTAAAAAAGATATACTTTTACAGGTTTTTTGGGATTTTTAATTATCTGTAATTGTTAAAAAATATGTTTTTTTATTCTAATAATCAAGGGGAAAAATGGAAAAAAAGTATACGGAGAATACAAAACTGTCAGAAGTATTGGGCAAGCCGGAGGAGGAAAAAATAATTTCAAAATATAAATTGCCATGCCTGGGCTGTCCAATGGCGAGGCTTGAAGCGAAGATGCTGACTCTGGGACAGGTCTCAAAGATGTACGGTATTGACCTTGATAGTTTACTGGATGAGTTAAATAAAAAATAGATTAATTCTTAATTAAGACGGGCGCCTGTAGCTCAATTGGATAGAGCAGTGGACTACGAATCCGAAGGTTGGGGGTTCGAATCCCTCCAGGCGTGCCATAACAATATCATATTCTTGTTTAAAAAAGTTTTTAACTAAAAGATTTTATTTTTTATAAAATATGATACTTTTTTAATAATAATAAAGATTATTAGATTATTTTTATGAAAATATTGTATTTTCTTTTTTAATGGAGGAAATATCAAAGATTTTTCATTTTAAGAATTTTCTGAAAACTATTTTCTAAGAGGTGAAATTAGTTTTCCATGATAAAAATCAGTTAAAAAAAGACTTTTCTAAAAAGGTAGTTAACCGAAAAATAAGTTACATGAATACCGAGAAACAATTATTAATTGTAAACGGAAAAGATAAATCTGACTCAATTGAGTCTTTTTAATTTACTTATGGAAAATGCAATATTGTTTATATTAATTCTCCAAAAGTATATAGTTACAAAAGTGAAAGCGTAAAACTTCTTCAGTTAAAGGAATCAATTGATCCTAGCAGGGTTATTGTAAGAATTGATGGTCGTATATTTAATGGCATAGACCGGATTCTAGACTTCGGTGAATTCGTACGAATTGTACGTAATGGCAAAGAAGACCTTTCCTATTTAAAACAGGAAATAAAAATAGAGAAAAACTTTCTAGCTGATAAAAAGGCACAAGATATGATGTCATATTTTCACCAACTTGCTGAAGAAATAAGCATTTGTACAGATGACGGCAAAAACATTCTAGGTGAACAGTATAAAAAAATTAAAACTGTTAGTGATAAAACCATACTTCCGCATTATTTTGATCCAGATACTCCCATAGAAACAAGAGCTCTGCCAGACACCCTGATTTACCCATTTGGTTTAAATGAAAGTCAAAAAACTGCAGTTGAAAATGCTTTTAGTTCCCAGATTAGTATAATCCAGGGTCCCCCGGGAACAGGAAAAACGCAAACCGTTCTCAACATTGTTGCTAATGTGATTCTAAAGAATAAAACTATTGCGGTAGTCTCAAATAATAATTATGCTATATCAAATGTTTTAGAAAAGCTTGATAAGTATGGCTTATCTTTTTTTGCTGCTTCTCTTGGGAAACAAGAGAACAAAAAGAATTTTGTTAAAGACCAAACAGGCAAATACCCAAATATGAAGGAGTGGGCTCTCAAAAAAAACGTCGGGTTAGAGATATATAAAAGTATTAAAAAACTAAATGATGAAATAAACAATATGCTGAGTTATAAAAACCGAATAGCGATTATTAAACAGAATCTTTCAGAATTAAAGACGCAACAGCATTATTTTAGTGAGTATTTCCAAGAATTGAAATATAAATCAATAATAGTGCCTGCAATTACCAGTCTTTCATCTAAAAAGTTAGAATCTTTACGGGATGAATTTGAACTGCTTATGAAAAGGGAAAAATCACCAGGGATATGGCAAAAATTAATTGGTATGTTCAAATATGGAATTTCGAGCTTATCGTTATATAAAAAATCAGTCTATGAAGTTATCCCTTTTTTGAAAAAACAGTTATACGAGACAAAAATTAAGGAGCTGAATATTGAGAAAGCAAAATTGGATAAGAAAATGAAAAATTACCGATTTGACGATAAGCTTAGCGAGCTTACAAAGATGTCTATGAAAATGATCAAGGCCATATTGGCAAAGCGTTTTAATTGGAGAGGTAAGCGTAAATTATTTGGAATAAATTCTTTTCGTAAAAATTCATCTGAGTTTAACAAAGAATATCCCCTAATTTTAAGTACTACTTATTCAATAAAGAATACACTTTCTAAAGATCATATTTATGATTATCTTGTTATTGATGAGGCGTCACAAGTAGATGTTGTAACTGGAGTATTGGCTTTTACCTGTGCAAAAAATGTTGTAATTATAGGTGACCAAAAACAGCTTCCCAATATTGTTGGTCGTGAAACAAAGAGCATTGCTGACGATATATGGAAGAACTTTAATTTTAATGATGCTTATAAATTCTCTGAACATAGCCTGCTTTCATCTGCAAAAATTGTTTGGAATAAGGCACCTGAAATCATGCTGCGCGAACATTATAGGTGTCATCCCAAAATAGCGAATTTTTTTAGTAAGGAGTTTTACAATGGTCAATTAATTATAATGACAGAGGACCATGGAGAAGATAGTGTTTTAAGGATTTATCGTACTGTAGCAGGGAGTCATGCGCGGGGTCATTACAACCAGCGTCAGATTGATATTATTGAAGATGAAGCTATTCCGTATTTGGTGAAAAAAGGATTTACTGATATTGGTTTGACATCTCCATACAATGAGCAAATTAATGCAATTAAGAAAAAATTTGGAGTCAAATATGAGATGGCTACGATACATAAATTTCAGGGACGGGAGAAAGAATCTATAATCCTTACTACGGTTGATAATGTAATAAAAGATTTTGTTAAAGACCCAAATTTAATAAATGTTGCTGTGTCTCGTGCAGAAAAAAATTTTTCAGTTATTATTTCCTCCGATGAAAGGAATGATGAAACTATTTTTGGTGATCTAGCAAGATATATCGAATATAACAACTTTGAAATTGTAGACAGTAACGTTTGGTCAGTATTTGATTTACTGTATAAATGCAATTCCGAGCAGCGGAAAATTTTTGTTAAAAGGCATAAGAGAGTATCTGAATTCGATTCTGAGAACATAATTTATAATAAAATTGAGTCTATTCTTTCACAGGAACCATTTCAAAAAATTAATTTAATAATTCATATGCAATTGAATGAATTAATAAAAGACAATCCTAGTTTAACTGATGAAGAAAGGAAATTTTTTCTTAATCCTTTAGCTCATGTGGATTTTCTGATTTTTGATAAGATGAATAAAACCCCCAAATTTGTGGTTGAAGTTGATGGATATAGTTTCCATCTTGAAGGCACAAAGCAGGCTAAACGGGATGCTTTAAAAAATAGCATATTAAAAAAGTGTGATATTCCTATTCTCAGACTTCGCACTAATGAAAGTGGAATACGGGAGAGGATTATCAAAAAATTATATGAAGTAATTTAAGCAATATTTTAAGCTTTATGAAGAACCTTTAATGTCCTCAATCTATTTAATGCGGCAGCTGCCTCAAATTTTCTCGGCATGGCGTAGCTTCCCGGGTGCTGGCCTATACTGTGACCCGTAATTATATCCATTCCCTTTTTTTCGATATCGTTAAATATACTTTCTAAAATGGAGGTAATAGGCTTTTCACCGTCGATATAATCTTTGTTAAGCGCATAAAGAATCATATCTGATATTGCATTGACCTGACTGGGGTCAACAATCTGTTCCACTGCAGAAAGGTCGATATTGTGGATACCGAATATTATGTTATCAAGCCCTTTTGATTTTACCTTCTTTTTTTTGCCCCTGAATGGATTTATGCTTGAAGAAAGCGGAATCCTTTGAGTTAAACTTCCAAGCGGGGCAGTGACTTCGGAAATTCTTACATCTTTTCTGCTTTTAACTATTTTTTCCGCCTTGCCGGTAACGATAAATGGTAGGTAGCAATCCATCATGATGATATTATCCACGACCTCGAAATAATCTCCGGAGCCCCCATAACCATTATTGAAGAAGTACGTAATTTTTTGTAAATTTCCCTGGCACGGTCAATGAAGGGGGTTATGGGCTCTTTATCTTTAGGCACTATTTTTTGCATCATTTCATCCCTTATAAGAAAGTTGGTGGCTGATGTATCTTCGTCTATCAAAAGCAGCCTGGATTCACATTCCAGCGCCTCTATTATATTTGCTGCCTGTGAAGTACTGCCGCTGGCATTGGCGGTTGAAAACTTTACGGTATCTTTACCGAATGGGAGGTTTGAAATAAATGGGGAAATATTTACCTTCTGTATGTTTCTTCCTTCTTCTGCCCTTATCTTGACTGCCGAATCGATTGTTACTGCGTACTCCCTGCCGTCTTCCGGGATATGGTTATAGATACCCCGTTCAATTGCCTTCAGGAGGGTTGACTTTCCATGGAAGCCCCCGCCGATAATAAGGGTTATGCCTTCAGGTATACCCATACCGGTAATTTTCCCTGCATTGGGAGCTTTAAGTGTAACTTCAAGCTCTGGAGGAGATTTTAAAGCAGTGGCTTCCGACTCCGGGAGTGGACTGTCACTTATTCCGCTTCTGCGGGGAAGTATGGAACCGTTTCTTATAAATGACACAAGTTTATTTTCTTTTAAGATTTTTCTTATATACTCCTGGTCTTCACACACCTCAACATGTTTTTTAATTTTTTTACTGTCCAGGCTGGTATAAAGCATTGATGACTTTGCAATTTCGGGTATTTCACCGGTAAGCATTTCCATACAGTGCCTTCCCAGAATTGTACGGCCTCTTGCAGGAAGACCGGCATAGAATCTGACCTCAACGAATTCAGTGTTTACGACACATGAGGTTCTCTGCAGGATTTCCTGTTTTCCGCTGTCAATGACAATTATGCCGGATTTACCGGTTCCCCTTCTTCCCCTGGAATTTTTTTTTGCTGCTTTAGCGAATGCTCTTGAGATATAGTCTTCAAGAGCAATTTTCCCTGGTTTATTAGAGAATAAGTCACTTCTGAACCCGGCTATTTTTTGCGGAGCTCTGACTCTGAGGCGGGAAGGGGAAGCGAACGGGTCTCCCTGTACATAATCTATAAAAAGGGTAAAACCATTGAAGGCATAGCTTCCCTTAAGTTGTTTGTAGGCCTTGTATCCTCTGTGGTCAATACCCGATATTAATTTTTTAAGTTTTTCCATTTTTTAGTCTGATATATATTTTTGTTATTAGCTTATTTAGTATACAATGTATCTTTATTATTTATAAATAAAAAGTGTTTTTTAAATCCAGTCAATATTATAATTGATTTATTTTATTGGATTAATATAGAGTTAATATGGTTAAAATTACAAGAATTTCTTATTTAGTAAAAGATTTTTAATTAATTAAGAGTAAGTTAGGTAAATTTTACCATTATTGGTGAATTTTTTAAAAAATCTGTTATCATATTATTTGCCGCCAAGGTTAGGAGAGGTGCTTGAGTGGTCGAAAAGGGCCGCCTGCTAAGCGGTTAGGCGAGTATTAACTTGCCTCGAGGGTTCGAATCCCTCCCTCTCCGCCATTTTCCAAGTGGGGGTGTACGTTTGAAAAAATTCGAAATGTTGGCTCTTCACCAACAAACGGGGCAACCCGCTCCCTTCGGTCGCAAACCAAAAATTTCCTTACCAATTCATTTTCGGCGGGGGGTGTGGGGAGAGCCGCTTAAAAAATGAAAGGAAATTTTATGGTTTTGGGGTGTGTTTTGATTGTTTCTGATTGAAAATTTCATAGTGGACTTTTAATATTTTTTAATTTTGGGTTTGTCACTTGAGTATATATTTGAGTTGTGCGAATGTTTGAATGTCCGAGTAGTTCTTGTACATATCGCACATCTGTGCCACTTTCTAGTAAGTGAGTAGCAAAGGAGTGCCGCAAGGAATGGAAAGTTGCCGGCTTGTTGATTTGTGCTTTTGCTAAACTTTTTCTAAACATCTTTTGCAAAGACGTTGTCGTTAACTTTCCGCCACGATTTGAGTCAAATACAAAATCATTTGTATTTTTACCGGCCACAACATTTCGCAAAACATCCTGCAACTTTTCCGGCAATACACTGATTCTGTCTTTTTTGCCCTTTGCTCCCTTGAGGATTACAACAAGTTCATCGATATCTAAATCGGCAACTCTTAAATTAACCACTTCGCTCACGCGTAAACCGCAGGCATAACCAAGCGAAATCATCAGTCTATATTTTGCGTTATCGGTGGCTTCAATAATTTTCTCAATTTCTGTATGCGACAACACTACGGGTAGTTTCTTACTTCTTTTAGCAAACTTCAGATCAATCTTTTGCGGTTCTTTCAGGACTTCCGCGTATAGAAATTTCACTGCATTAAGCGCAAGGTTTATTGTTTGCGGAGACTGCCTCCGTTTATGTTTATCAAGCAAAAAAACCTCAATCGCCTTTCGCCTATCCTTGATTCCGGCTTTTTTTGAAAATTTGATATACTCTTCTATGTACAGCAGATATGCTTTACGCGTTTTAGGTGAGTAGTTACGCAAACGCAATACTCGCTCGGTTTTGTCTAAAACATTTTCCATATCAAAAGAATAACAAAAGTTTGTATAACAAACAAGAAGTTGCTAAAATAAATATACAAAGTACGTATAAAAACGAGTTATCTAAAATTTCGCTTCGCTCCATTTTAGATAATGTGCTGCGACTACGTCACTGCTCTCTTCAGGTCGCGAGCGACACTTCAGATAACAGCAACTATACGAAATATTTTACAATCTAAATAAATTCATAGTAAAATACTTCGTATAGTCGCAGCACATTATACGCAATTCAAAAAATATTTTTCTAACGGAGAATAAAGAATGATAGGCTTTCAAAGAGGAATAGATTTGATTTTTTCTTTATTTAATAAGTGTGATAAGATAATATTTATAAATATCTAACTTTTATAAACTATAAGATGAATATTTCAGAGTATTATAGCTGGTTAAAAAGAGATTGGGCTAAAGTAGGCTTTATTCTATCTGTTTTCTTATTTATTTTCCTGTTTGTATTGGTACTAAAAGAAGATATTGTTTTATTCATTCTTCTTCTACAAACTCCTTTATACATGCTCCATCAAACAGAAGAATATGTTTTCCCAGGTGGTTTTGGAAAATTTTTCAATACTAAAATATTCAAGATAAAAACTGAAGATGTGCCAATAAACCAAAATTTTATTTTCTTTTTGAATATTCTTTTGGTATGGATAGTACTGCCTGTTTTTGCTCTTTTATCCATAATAGATTATCAATATGGGTTGTGGATACCATATTTTGTATTTTTTGGAGGAATCAATCATATTTTGTTGGCAATAAAAGCTAAAAAACTTTATAACCCGGGTTTGATTGTAAGTCTGTTTGTGAATATTCCAATAGGTCTTTGGTCTATCTTATTTCTTATAGACAAAGGTGTTCTTAACAATTTCTTCTTGAATCCGTATATAGCCATAGGTTTGGGGATAAACGCATTACTGCCAGCATTAGGGATGGTTCTGTTAAAAAATTATAAACGCAAGCAAGATAAATAAGAAAATTAAATTTATAAAAAGTAAAAGAAAGCCTATTAGATGAATAAGAACGAAAAATATTTTTTGAATTGAACCTTCGGCTTTTTTTCTTGCAGAAAAAACGTATAACAAGGATTTAGAGAAAAATTCCTGCTGAATTTCCCCAAATTTTGCCTACGGCAAAACTTCTCTAAATCCTGATGTTAGATGAAATATTCACAAGGTTCACGAAGAACTTAAGATTGGGGGTGAGCAGTAATAATGCTTAACATATTTATATTTTGTGTATTGCTTTTAGCTGTACTTTTTGATCTGATTAATCCATCGTTTATTGCAAGAGGATACCCAGGATATAACCATTTGATTCATACTGTAAGTGAGCTTGGTACGAGAGAAAGCCCTGTAATGAATAAGGAGCGTCTCAATCTTGCCGATATAGGAATCTTGTTTTGTTTATTTGCTGTTGGAGAAGCTTGCTTATTTAGAGATAACACGGTGTTTCATATACTCTATTCAATAGGAATTTTAGTTTTTGGTATTGGAAGTGTCATTTCAGGAATATATCCAGAAGATCCAGAGGATTCAGAGAAGACAGTGTCAGGTAAGATTCATGGGATTTCATCCGGGTTAGGTTTTATGTTATTGGGATTGAATCCACTGTGGCACTATGGATAGGTGAGTTAAAAGGCAATATGACTTCAAATTTCATACTATTTGTTGTTGGAGCTATATCGTTTATGCTGTTTATGATATCAGAGAAGAAGACGCATGGCTGGCTTAAGTATACAGGATTATTTCAACGTATTAACATGATCAGCTTATATCTGGCTTTGATATTGAATCATCTGGAGTTATTAAGGTGATGTGAGTTGCAAAGCTTCCGTGAATACTTCATCTAACAGAGAGTAGCCGGCTCCGATACGCTTCGCCCAAATTGGCTTCTGTTGGTCGCCAATTTCGTATACTCGCGTAACGTTAAAGAAAAAAAGAATTTGTTGCCAATCTCAGCGAAGCCGAGCAAAGCCAGCAAAGCTGGCTAGAAAAACTTGAAATTGTCAAAAACGGCAGGTCGGCCGTGACGGAAAGCAGCAGCTGGCGCGCGAAGATTTCAGTCGCGGCCCTTAAAATCAGTTCGAATTTTTTCAAACGCGCACCGCCATATTTAAAATAAAAATTATATTTTCATAAGACTTCAGAGATTCATAAAAAATTTAAGCGATAGTAGTTCAATTTACCTGATATCTCACTAGAAATAATTTATCTAATTATCTACATATATTTTTTAATATTTTCCCTATGTAAAAAAAGATCTGGAAAATTAAGGATTGATTTATAAGTGCAAGATATTATTTGACTATTATATTTATAGATATATAATATATATGTAAAATCTATTTTATAAAAACTTATATAATTATATATAAAAAAGGAGTGCTAAAATGAAGCATGTAAATTTAAGAAAATATTTGGTAATGTCATTAGTTTCAGCGCTTATCCTGGCACTGATTCCTTTTACAGCTTCCTGTACGCCCGAGCTTGTATTTGGTGATTTAACTGTGTGTGAGGATATAGACTAGGAGACATTCGAGCCGCTAAGCCGGAAGAATGAGTTTGATGTAGAGGATACAAAAATATATACAACCATAGAATATTCAGGTGTAAAGGGTGATGATAATTACCGCTTTAAATGGAATAACGAGGATACGGGTAGAACTGTCCTGGATGAAACGTTAAAATATTCAGAGGACGAGAGCGGCTATTTTGAAGGATACGCGATGTCATATATAGAAACAGATGAGGATACCGATGTTATCCCTCCGGGCAGTTATAAAGTTGAATTCTATCATGATGGAGAGCTAAAAAGTACAGCAGATTTTGTGGTTAATGAACCCGATATAAATATACTGAAAGTGGTTCTTGCTGATGAAGTTGATGAAAATTATGCTCCTGTAAGTGAAGCCAGCGAATTCAGCTCAACGGAAATCATATATGCCTGTGTTAAAACCGATTATTATATTTCAGGAAATACTCTTGAGGCAAAGTGGTACGATCTGCGCGGAGAAGTAATAGTAGAAACTGCTGAAGAGATGGATGTAGACTTATATGAATCTATATGGACTGCATTTACTCTTGAAGGAATGGGCAGGGATATACCAGCCGGTAATTACAGTGTGGAGATTTATTTAAATGGTGTTTTATACGGTTCGTATGATTTTGAAATTACAGATGCGAGGGGTACAGTAGCAGCAGGAGATATATTTACGCAGGGAAATACATATTCTAATGACAACTACGGGGTATCATTTGCTGTACCTGATGACTGGATATATACCGAGTCAGAAGATGCTGATGGACTTGAGGTTGATTTAACTCCATCATCCGGTGATATTCCTATAGGTTTTATGTTTATAGCAAGTCCTGAAAATGACTATCCTCCCAGCAGCCAGTACCCGGGTTTTGCAGAAGATGTAAGTTCAACTATTGCAGCTGAAAATAGATGGGAGCAGGTTGGTGACGTACAGGAAAATGAGTTAGTAACCGAAAAAGGTATAAATTATAAAGATTTTGTGTATGTCTTTGAGGACCAGAATAATAATGAGTGGGCCGTAGTTGTGGCATTTATTGAAGAAAATAACAGGCTTTATATTTTATTTGATACGGTAATGCAGGAATATTTTGATATGGGTGAATCGGTTTATTTAGGAATATTGGATTCAATGGAACTTAAGTAGCTGGTAAGTGTAGCGGATTTAAAGTAAAAGCGAAGATTTTAAAAAAGGCGGGCATTGCAGATTAATGTCTGCCTTTTTTTATCGAAGTTTATCGCAGCCTTTTTTAATCATGTTAGCGGCAAAATGGCTAAATAAAACCTTTAATTTTATTAATTTTATGGTAATATTGCCAGATATAAAATATTGACAGATAAATTAACATGAGGAGTATTAAATATGAAGTTTAAGTGGCCGGGGGGACAAAAAGAAGAAGAAAAAGATGTCCAGAGGTGCATAGAATGCGGGAAGATTATTAAGGATAAAAAATATGAACCATACTGCAAAGATTGTGATGAGAAGCTGGATAAGCAGTTTGATAATATTGAAGATAATATAGTGATTTTCAGAGATCTCAGGGATAGTGAAATAGAGACACTTAAAAAATTTGATGATGAAGATATAAAGGACCTTTTTAAAAAAGTGTATAATAAGTTTTCTGGAGAAAAGGGCGGGTTTAAGAAGGAAAGCATAGCGGCACTTAATAAATTAAAGGATTCATTTAGAATAAATGAACTGGATTTAGGCCTTAAGAAAATTCCCGGTATAAAGGAAATTAAGAAAGGCAAATATAAAGACAAGTGTCCCGGGTGCGGTAAAAAAATACAGGAAGATTTTAATTTATGCCCCTACTGCGGTTATAAATTAAAAGACGAATTTTAAGACAGGTTTAAATTTTATATAAATTTCCGAAAATGCTCTTGTTGATTTCCCTGCAATTTGTATATCCTTGATTGTGCTAGTGTTTTATTTTCTTTTAAGAAGCCGGAATTTTTTGAATCATCTGACTTTAAACCAATATTTAATGAATTGAAATTATATATTATAAACTTTAATCATTACAGAAGATGGAAAGAAAAAAAAGCAGATTTTAAATGGGAACTTAAGAGTACTGCTTTTTAAATTCTCGGCACCTACTATAACAGGTATGGTTATAGTCGCCCTTTATAATTTTATTGACACCCTTTTTGTAGGAAATATGGTAGGGCCCGATGCAATAGCGGGGCTTACCATAGTACTTGCCTGTAATGATTTTTATAATAGCTATCGGGCTTCTAACCGGCGTTGGTTCAGCTTCAATAGTGTCACGTTCACTTGGCAGGGGAGACAGTGAAAGGGCAGTAGTCGCCGGTGGCGACAGTATAGTGTTAAACACTGTTTTAAATGTTGTAACTATAATCCCTATTTATATTTTTTCTGAGGACATTCTGAGATTTATGGGTGCTTCAAATGAAGTTCTTCCCTACGCTAGAGATTATATGAATATAATGCTGCTTGGATTCGTATTTTTGTCCTTCTCGGTAAATGGAAGTAATTTGATAAGGGCTGAAGGCAGGCCCAGAGCTTCAATGTATGAAATGGTTATAGGGTCTGTCTTAAACATAATCCTTGATTATCTATTTATAGTTATACTGGGATGGGGGGTTAAAGGTGCAGCACTCGGCACCGTTATAAGCCATATGGCAAGTGCTGCCTATATTTTCGTATTTTTTATGTCCAGGAGCAGCATATTTCACCTGAAGCTAAAGATGTTTAAGATAAATAAATTCATATCGCGTGAAATTTTAATTCTGGGGATTCCCTCATTTCTTATGGAGATTATGGGAAGTATTATGTTCCTTCTTTTTATAAGATTTGTAGGAAAATACGGCGGAGATGTTTATATCGCTATTACAGGCATAGGCATAAGGATTATTGATTTAATATTCATGCCTCTTCTCGGAATAAGCCAGGGGTTTTCTCCTCTGGTCGGCTTTAATTATGGAGCAAAGCTTTATTCAAGGGTTAAAAGAGTTCTAAGGGAAGCATTTATGTGGACTTCGTTTATAACAATTGCCGGTTTTATAGTCATGGTTGTCTTTCCTGAGTCGCTGTTAGGAATATTTACGAGTGATATGGAAGTTATTGAAAAAGGGGCTATGCCTTTAAGATTAATTGCCATGCTGGCTCCGTTGTGGAGCTTTCCGGTACTGGGAAGTGCATTCTTCCAGGCAATAGGTAAAGCAAGGCCTTCGCTTGTTATAACATTATCAAGGGATTTGTTTTTCTTTATACCTTCTATTTTTATACTGCCTCTGTTTTTTGATCTGTGGGGAGTTTGGGTATCATGGCCGGTTACTGATTTTTGCTGTTTTTTATTAACTGCTGTATTTTTAATTAGAGAAGTAAGAATAATAAACAGGTATATGAAGCCGGAAGGGGAAAACCCTGAATGATTTTTAGCTTTAATAGGCAGGTAATGCTTTTTGTTAGAATTGAAGGATAAAGAATCTGTAGGTTTATATGTAAAAAATTTATATTTATAAAAATGTATTCTAAAATATAATTTATTATAATATTCTTTGTAAACATTATAATACGTGAAAGGGGGAGAGATGGCCGAGTGGTTTAAGGCGCACGCTTGGAAAGCGTGTAAGTGGCGTAAGCTGCTTCGAGGGTTCAAATCCCTCTCTCTCCGCCAACTTTCAATTTTAGAGTTTTTGGGGATTATTGCCTCGCCCTCGCTTCGCTCGGGCTCGGCAGAAGCCGTGATTTTGAAGGGATTTTTGAAATCCAAAAACAATTTCTGCCCGCTCAAACGGAAGTTCGAACCAATCTTTTTTAGAAAATCGCGGCTTCGCTCGCGATTTTCTTGCAAAGCGATAATTTCAGCTTGTTTTACGGTATTTATGAATCGGGCGGCGAGTTCGAACCGATTATTGCTTTTTTGCTCAAAAGCCGTTAGTTTGTCTTTCAAAAGCTGTTTTTGATTGACGAGTTTGTTTTTGGCTTCTCGGTATTCGGCAAGGTTAAGGGCGTTTTCTAAATAAGCGTTCATCAGTTTTTCCAGTTTCTCGTCAATTTCTTTAATTTCAGTTTCTATCTTTTGAGCAAAAAAGCGTGATGATCGCCTCTTTACTTTCTGCTCTTTTTCCAATTCGTTTAACATCCAATCGGCGCAATCATCAGACAAAGAAACTTTTTGAATTTCCTTTTTTATTTGAGATGAAATTTTTTCCTCTCTCGTAAAAACATTTTGCGAGCATTTGTGATTTGGATTTTTCTTGGTGCAATAGTAATAAGTGTATGATTTGCCACTCGGCTTTATCTTTTTGTCAGCAGTTATGGTAAATCCGCATTCGCCGCATTTAAAAAGTCCGCGATAAAGAAAAAATTTCATCTTGTCCGCCTTCTGCGGTTTGCTTTTTCGCTTCATCACTTCTTGTACTTGGTCAAAAAGTTTCTTTGTAATAATCGGTTCATGCTTTCCTTCAAAATATTCTTCGTTATACCTTATCAATCCGTAGTAAAAAGGATTTTGCAAAAAGTATTGATAATTTGAAGTGGAAAGCATTTTGTCCTTTCGCCCGCGTAAACCAAGCCCATTGATAATCTTTTGGAGTTCTTTCAGAGTATATTTTCCGGTGGCGTAGGCCTCAAATGCTTTTTTGATAAACTTCGCTTTATCCTTATCAACATAGATCTGTTTTGTTTCTTTGTTATTGAGATAACCAAGTGGTGCCATTTGAGGCCATAGTCCTTGCTTTAATTTTTGGCGATGTCCTCGTTTAATATTTTCCGAAAGATTATCAATGTAATATTTTGACTGCCCGAAAGCGATTGAGAGCATAAATTTCCCTTGCGGCGTAGGGTCAAACCAAAAAGTTGGGAATTTTAGCTCTTTGATTGTTCCTGTATCCACAAGATAAATGATTTGCCCGCCGTCAACGGAGTTGCGAGCAAGGCGGTCAGGATGCCACGCTAAAATTCCCTCGGCTTCGCCCGCTTCAATTCGCTTTAACATTTCAGCGAAGACAGGCCGGCCCGGCTTCTTGGCTGTTTGTTTTTCCACGAGAATATCAACGACATCAATGTTTTCTTTTTTCGCCAGCTCTTTCAATTCCGCGATTTGATCTTTGATACTGCGGACTTGCCTGTCTTCGCTGTCCGTTGATTTGCGGGCGTAGATGAAAAACTTTTTGGTTTGATTTTCGTTTGTCATATTGTTTTTATTAAATGGCCAAAATATTTAAAATTATCGCTTTGCCTTTCGCCTTCGGCAAAAGAAAAAAGATTGGTTTGCAAAACTTCGTTTTGCTTTTGGCTTTGCCAAAACAAACTTCCGTTTGAGCGGGCAGAAATTGTTTTTGGATTTCAAAAATCCCTTCAAAATCACGGCTTCTGCCGAGCCCGAGCGAAGCGAGGGCGAGGCAATAATCCCCAAAAACTCTAAAATTGAAAGTTGGCGGTACCTTTTGGACAAAATCCGAACCTTTTTTGACGAAAATCCGGACTGTGACTTTTAATTGCCGCCTGCAGGGCGGCAATCCCGCCCAGCGTTTCCGCTCGCCTGACGGCGAGCAAAACAGA
>JAYEJA010000060.1:0-3178 GCA_034660395.1 Actinomycetota bacterium | reverse complement strand
TCTGTTTTGCTCGCCGTCAGGCGAGCGGAAACGCTGGGCGGGATTGCCGCCCTGCAGGCGGCAATTAAAAGTCACAGTCCGGATTTTCGTCAAAAAAGGTTCGGATTTTGTCCAAAAGGTACCGCCATTTGGGGGAGTAATATTTGTAAAGTTTAATCAGGCTAGATATATGGATTTTATAATATGAAGAGTAAGATAATAGAATATAGCTTATTAACTGTAATAGGAATTAGCTTCGGCATAAATATAGTTTTAATGAATTTGTTTCCGGTGTATAGCAATGCATTGCTTATTATTGGATATATTATATTAGCTGCAGGTGCGGTTCTTGTTATTTTATCAGTATTTACCATCTTAAAGAGAATGAATAAGGAAGTAGTAAATAGCGGTGTTTACAGCGTAGTTCGCCACCCGATGTATGTTGGAGGAATGGTAATGTTTTTTCTCACTTTTTCCTTGGCCAGAGCTGGATAGTTGCGATTTCAACTACTATAGGGATTGCAGGTTGTTATTTCATAATTGATATTGAGGATAAAAAAATAAGAAAAAAATTTGGTGATTCATACATGGAGTATAGCAAATCTGTACCCAGAATGAATGTTCTGGCAGGAATTTTAAGATTGATAAAAAAAACAGATAAAAGTAAATTTAAAGATTGATTATAAGATTATTGGAAGGCATGTATTTATAGATTTACGCTTCTACTTCAATATCATTGCTTTCACTGAGTAAAATACCTATAAACTTTTTTGCCAGGTCAGGGTCGAACTGTGAACCTGATTCTTTTTTTATTTCTTCTATTGCTGCTTCTGAAGACAAAGCCTTTCTATATGGCCTATCATTAGTCATGGCATCAAATGCATCTGCAATGGATACTATTCTTGAGAATACAGGTATTTTTTTACCTTTT
This sequence comes from Actinomycetota bacterium, assembly GCA_034660395.1. Taxonomy (GTDB): domain Bacteria; phylum Actinomycetota; class Humimicrobiia; order Humimicrobiales; family Humimicrobiaceae; genus JAQVEM01. Next base: position 2,268 of record JAYEJA010000060.1, on the reverse strand, counting down.
AACCCTTTGGGATATCCGTTTCCATCCCATCTCTCGTGGTGGTAGAGAATGCCTTTAGCAATTTGCTCCAGGTCTCGTGATGATTTGGCCAGTCTGTACCCTGCTTCCGGATGTGTTTTTATGATATCCCATTCTTCTGGTGTTAATTTGCCTGGTTTCAGGATAATGCTATCAGATATTGAGATTTTCCCTATATCGTGAAGTATTGCTACAAGTCTTAATTCATTTAGCTCATTATATTTTAAGTTCATTTTTTTACCCAGGTCCATGCTTAAGTTGGCTATTCTCATAGCGTGCTCTTCTGTTTCATAGTCTCTTTCTTCAAGAGCATTTTTAAGCGACAGTATGATAGAGTGCCTTGCGCTATCATTTTCCAGCAGTTTATATTCGTTCATCATATCTTCAGCTTCTTTTACTATGGAGTGGATTTTTGCTCTGCTGCTTTTTTTAACTGCAAAACCCATTGATATGTTAAGGGGCATGATAGCGGTACTTTGCATGGTACATTTTTCCTTAATCCTGTCAATTATTTTTAAAGCATGCTCCTGCTCTGTTTTCGGCAGTATTATAACGAATTCGTCTCCGCCCCATCTGCTTAATATATCTTCGTGCCTCAAACTGCTCTTGAATATCCGGGCTATTTTCTTTAGGACTTCGTCCCCCTTGTCGTGGCCGTAAGCATTATTTATAAGTTTTAAGCCGTTTATATCGCCGATAATAATAGAAATGGGGTATTGTCTTTTAGTATCCAGCCTGTTTAACTCTTCTTCAAAATATAGACGATTATAGATACCTGTTAATTTGTCATGGTATGACTGATAATATAATTGATTTTCTTTTTCTTTTACCGCAGTTATATCAGTTAAAGTTAACAATTTGCCGATAGTTCTATTGAATTTGTCAAATATAGGGCAAATCTTTACCTTATAATACTCTTTTTCATCATTTATCCTGAATTCAATATCTTTTCTGTAAATGGCTGATTTTAAATCGGTTAATTTATTTATAAAATTATTTCTCTGTTTTCCGTTTACGATTAGTGAAGAAATGCTATCTGATACATATTCTATGTTAACATTTTCTTTTTTATCTGTTTTTTTGGTCAGGCTGAGAATGTCATAAGCAGGTTTGTTTATCTCAACTACGTGCCCTGCAGTATCAAAGGCAAAAACTGCATCTTCCATGCTCCTGAAGATTTTATCCTGGGTAATCATCCACATCCTTGAGTTGTTTATAAGCATACCCATTGATATAAAAAAGTATAAGAGGAAAGTTGGTGCCCAGGTTACAGGGACAGTTTCAACGATTCCATTTTCTAATAAGAAGTTTAGAGAAAATTCTCCTGCAAAACTAATGAAGAATCCTACCAGCAGGAGCGAAAGGGCTGCTGTTGATTTGTTGGCTCTGGCATTTTTAAAAATCCGGTAACTTATTATAAATATTGTAGCAATGCTAATTGGTGCAGTGAAAAATATCTGGATATAAATTAAATTTGGAACCCTTATAATATACCCATAATTAATATCCTGGATGCCTATCTGATTAAAGATTATAAGAGAGGCACTTAAAGCCACTGATAAAGAATAAAATATTTTTATGCAGTTCTTATGTACTCTTTTGAGTTTATGGTTGGCAAATTGTACGGCAAAATGAAAAATTATTGCCGGCATGGTTATTAGAGAGGCAATAATAATATTGCTCCATATATTAAGCATTATAATATTGGTAGATGTTAGAAGTATAATACTGCCAAGTGATAGAACAAATACATTTGCAGATAGTATCGCAAATGTTATTCTATTTTTACCAAAAGGGCTTTTAACCAGGTTTAATGTTTCAACTACAAGTGAAAATAGTAGAGTTGAAACAGATATAAAACTAATTATAAATAATAAGTTTAACATAATAGTATATATAATTTATTATTATATATTATAAACATTTTTAATTATTACTGTGATTATTATATTAAAAAATTATTTCGGTCAGTTAGCATTTGGTGCGTTGGTGGCAGCATGGCGCGCTAACAATGCATCAAGCTGAACGAAGGGCTGATGCGCGATTTCTGAAATTTTGATTGTTTGTTGAAGTTCAGTTGGATTTTGAAATGATTTGCAATTAACCCTTCGTCAGCTTATGCTTGCGTTATCGCTATCATAAACAGAAGCATTAGCATTAAATTAAAAATAGGGTTGTAATCAAACAAAAAAAACGAAAGAATTGAAAGTTGAAGTTTAGTGCTTTGGGATTACAAATGTGGGAAAGTGA
>JAYEJA010000059.1:0-3209 GCA_034660395.1 Actinomycetota bacterium | reverse complement strand
CCCTTCCAGATACTATTATCTGGTAAATAATGCTTGATAGGGTCGTTTATTAATAAATTAAACTCAAGTTCCTCTTCTTTATTTTTAACAACAGAAATACATTTTTGCAAATCGCAAATCCTTACTTGCCAGGTAGCTTCTCCAATATTGGTATTTTGATACTTGCCCTGTTTTGTAATTTCTCTAAATAAAAAAGGCCTCTCTAAAAAATCCTGCATTTGAATAAAAGGCGGCTCAATTAGTTTGACACACCTGACCTGTTCTCCTAAAGTTTTTATAAATGCAAGTAATTCCAGAAACTGTTCCTTTTTATTAAATACACATTCAATATGGTACGGCCCGTTTTCTATATTATCAGTGCAACCCACTAAAAAATGCGTGATTTTCCCATTCTCTTTATACACAAAAATAAAACTATTTTTTAAAAAACCATAGTTAGCTTTTGTAAAATCTTCGGGAATAATATCAATGGCTCCATGGTATTTAACTCTATTTATCCTGCAAGCATGTAAATCTCTCCAATCATTTACTGTAAGCCTTACAGGAATTCTTGGTTTTGTCTTAATATTTAGATTATTTGGGTCAAAAGAAATATAATGTTTATATGCTCCTGTACCAAATCCAAGCTTATTGTAATATCCTTGATCAAACATATGCAGACTAGAAGTGTGAGCACCTTTTTCTACCATTTTCATTATTGCATGGGCAATTAATTTACGCGTAAATCCCTGTTTCCTCACTAAAGTACTGGAAGAAACGCCGTTTACAGCGCAATGAGTTAATTTTTCATTTAAATAGTTAAGCTCTGCCTCAATGGTAAGAACTACAGATTCTGCTAACCCCCTGTATTCACAAACCCATGGTTCCGAACAATCAAGCATTAAGCCAACCGATTCCTTCTGGCTTTTTTCTTTTTGTATCCAGCCTATTTCCTCCCATATTCTACAGATGGCCTTTTTATCTTTTTCCGCATTATATTTTCTTATTAACATAAAAATCCCAATAAATTTTTAAATAATTTGCATATATCTATCTTATTAACACCCGGAGCCAGCTGCTATTCTCGGGCATATTTTAAAACATAATAATCTAGATAGAAGAATCAAAATAACCCATGAAATTATAGATAAGAAAAAAAGAAATAGCAAATATATCGCGCATTGAGTTTGCGTCTCAAATTTTGTACTTAGACAAAAGCCACTTCTAAGCTTTAATAATTTATTTTAACTGCAAATTGGATAGTTTCTAAATAATATATCCAAAATGCATAATATTTTAAAGAACAAAACTCAATCAAACAAACAGTTTACTACATCTTTTATGCTACCCTGCTATTAAAATAACTATCAAACTCATCATTTACTGTAAGCATTCTAAAAGCCATAAGATGTCTAGCCCCTTGGCTAGACCAGCTCATACCCCTTCCCTTAAACCTTCTGGCTATAGCGGTGTCCACATTCTTCTCTATTGCCCTCTGTGCCAATATAAGTGAGACACTTCCCTATAAATAGTTTAAAGTAGAAAGGGAAGGAGAAATGTAGATGGAAAAGAAAGAAGTAATGGTTATGAGTCCTGAACAAAAGGGTAAGGAAATGGAAGGAGCCCGTAGGGCGACTGGAGTTTCCTCACCTGGTGCACCACTCAAATATCAAAATAAACCTGCTGCTTTCGATACTGAAGTTAGCGAGAGAGCAACCCGAAGGAGGTTTACGGCAGAATACAAGCGCCATATTCTTAAGGAGGCCGATGCCTTAAGGGAGCAAAAGAGAATTGGCGCACTTCTACGCAGAGAAGGTTTGTATTATTCCAATTTGGCCACCTGGCGCCGTCAGGCAGAAAAGGGCACATTAGATGCCCTTTCATCTAAAAATAGAGGCTCCAGGGCAAAAAGCCTGATAAATCTGCCCTACTTGTCAAAGAACAGGAAAAGGAGATTCTAAAGCTTAAGGCAAGACTAAAAAAAGCTGAACTCATAATAGAGGCTCAAAAAAAAATTACCGAAATATTCCAGATATCACTCGATCAGAAACAAGAGGAAAGCTGATGGCAATAGCAGACTCCCTGGCAAAAGATGTAGGCGTAAGGCCGGCCTGTGACGGGCTGGCTATTGCCCGTGCCACCTATTACCGGTGGAAAAACCAATGCGAGAAGCCGGAAAAGAAATATCGTCCGCCTCTTTCCCTATCTTCTAAAGAGAGCCAGCAGGTTCTTGACATACTCCATGACAGGCAATTTATAGATATGGCGCCTCAGGAGGTCTATTTTGCCCTTTTAGATGACGGTAGATATCTTTGCTCTGTAAGAACGATATACAGGGATCCTTAAAGCCCATAGTGAAGTAAGGGAAAGAATAGATCAGCTGCGCCATATTCCGTATGCCAAACCAGAACTGCTGGCAGAAGGGCCCAATCAGGTCTGGTCATGGGATATCACAAAACTTAAAGGGCCCTCAAAGTGGACCTATTATTATCTCTATGTCATCATGGATATCTTCAGCCGCTATGTTGTCGGCTGGATGGTAGCGTCAAGGGAGAAAGGGGCTCTTGCAAAGAAGCTTATTGAACTGTCCTGCACCAGGCAGGGGATTGGGCCAGAGCAGCTTGTCATCCATTCTGATAGGGGATCTTCCATGACATCAAAGCCTGTCGCTTTCCTGCTTGCTGATCTGGGGGTCACCAAAAGTCTTTCCCGGCCTTATACAAGTAGTGACAATCCTTACTCTGAAGCTCAATTTAAAACCTTAAAATACCGGCCTGAGTTTCCAAAGCGGTTCGGGTGCTTTCAGGACAGCAGACTGTTCTGCTACAGCTTTTTTAATTGGTACAATAGCGAGCATTACCATTCCGGGATCGGATTTTTTACACCGGAAGATGCCCATTATGGCAGGACTGAACAAATTATTAAAAAACGTCAGGCAGTTTTAACTGATGCTTTTGTAAAATATCCAAAGAGGTTTAAAGGAAAGATGCCGAAACCCATGGCTTTACCGGGGGAAGTTTGGATCAATAAACCATTATCAATTAATAATTAGGAGTTACACTAAATTCTTGAGGAAAGTGTCTCATATTCATTGACAATTACCGTATGGAAGATAAAAGAAAAGGATCACATAAGGTAGTTGTAAGAAAGATTGCCTCTGAAAAGGTAGAAGAGCTTGTAGAAGTAGCCAATTCGGCCAAATACTGCGATATGAGCCCGTATGAGATGGT
>JAYEJA010000058.1:0-3257 GCA_034660395.1 Actinomycetota bacterium | reverse complement strand
TGGTTATTCTTGTTATGTTGCTAAGCTATTCGTCTATGGCATTTGCTGCAGGACAGGTTGAAATCTTTAGTTGGTGGACTGGTGGTGGCGAAGAGGAAGGTCTAAATGCAATATATGAAGTTTTTAAAAGTAAGTATCCCGATGTTGAGATTATTAATGCCACAGTTGCCGGTGGTGCCGGTACAAATGCAAAAGCAGTGTTGAAGACAAGGATGATCGGTGGAAACCCACCAGATTCATTCCAGGTGCACGGAGGTATGGAACTAACTGACACATATGTTGTTACAGGAAAAATGGAACCACTTACCGCACATTTGAAGGAATGGGGAATATATGATAAGTTTCCAACAGATATTATGGAAATATGTAGTTACGAAGGAGAAGTATACTCAATTCCAGTTAATGTCCATAGAGGAAATGTTCTCTTTATCAATAAAGAGATATTAGATAAAGTAGGTATTTCTTCAGTTCCGGGTAACTGGCCAGAATTCATAGAAATATTGAAAAAAATCAAGGCTGCAGGCTATGTTCCATTGTCACTTGGGGACAAAAATAAATGGACTGCAACACATTTGTTTGAGACTATTCTTTTGGGTACTATGGGTCCTTACAACTATAATGGCTTATGGAACGGAAGAGTCAACTTTAGCCATCAGGGTGTCAAAGATGCACTGGATATTTTACTTGAACTTATGAACTATATAAACGATGATCACGCAGCTCTGACCTGGCAGGATGCAACACTAATGGTTTTTGAAGGAAAAGCTGCTTTCAACGTTATGGGTGATTGGGCTGAAGGTTACCTAAAAACCTTAGGTTGGACACCAGGCAAGGAATTTAATTGGATGACTGTTCCTGGAACCAAAGGAGCTTTTATGGTTGTAACAGATACATTTGGGCTTCCTAAGGGTGCTCCCAATAGAGAGAATGCCTTGAAGTGGTTAAAGGTTGTTGCCTCAGTAGAAGGTCAGGATGCTTTCAATCCCATTAAAGGCTCTATTCCTGCTAGATTGGACGCAGATAAGAGTCTTTATGACATATACCTAACATGGTCTATGAATGATTTTGCAACTAACGCCCTTTGTCCATCCATTATTCATGGCTCGGCGGCTCCGGAAGGATTTACTACAGCGTTGAATGATGCCTTGAATATCTTTATTGCAGAGAAAGATATTTCTGCTACTTTAAATAGTATACAAAATGCAGCTAAAGATTACCTTTAATGTTAATCAAAGGCCCGGTAAAACCGGGCCTTCCCCTTTTTGGAGGTGAGCAATATTAAAGGACGAACAAAAGAGCATCTCATGGCCTTTTTTATACTATTACCAACAATAATATTAATAGGAATTTTTGTTTACGGATTTATCGGTTTAACGATAAGAACTTCTTTTTCCAATTGGAATAGTTTTTCAAGGTTATTAAGCGGGATATATAAGTTTGTGGGACTAAATAATTATCTTCAACTGTTAAGGGACCCGAGGTTCATAACAGACTTATGGAACACATTATTCTTTACTCTTTTTTTTATTTCGGGTTGTTTAATGATTGGTTTATTGCTGGCATTTATTCTGGATAAAGGATTTAAAGGTTCAAATTTTTTTCAAACTATTTTTCTTTTTCCAATGGCTCTTTCTTTTGTTGTTACTGGTACAGTTTGGGGTTGGATTTTTTCTCCTGGTATACTGCCTAACGATCCCCAGGGCATAAATTTATTATTCAAAGTCTTTGGATTGTCATCCTTACAGTGGCAATGGTATGTAAGCAATGTTTCATTTTGGAAGTTTAATATCGCCTTAATCCCTGTAATAATTGCCGGAGTTTGGCAACTTTCAGGTTATACAATGGCCATGTATCTAGCAGGACTTAGGGGAATCCCAGAAGAGCTAATAGAAGCAGCTGAAATAGATGGGGCAACAGAATGGCAGATTTTCTGGAAAATAAAGTTTCCAATTTTAAAACCAATAACATTAAGCGCAATGATTATATTGGGGCATATATCACTTAAAATATTTGACCTTGTATATTCAATGACAGGAAGTGGGCCAGGAAATGTTACGGACGTTCCAGCAATTTACATGTTTGAAACAACTTTTAGAGCTAATAGATATGCAACTGGTTCTGCAATTGCCATTGTTATGTTACTAATGGTAGCGATTGTGATAGTGCCTTATCTTATATCAGTTATTCAGAAGGAGACCAGATAATGCCAAAATTTAAAATAGCATTAATTTATATTATAATAATTTTGTTTTCTATTTTTTATTTAATTCCGGTTTATGTGCTACTATCTACCGGATTAAAACCTATTCAGGAAGTTAGCCTCGATCATATGTGGTATCTTCCAATAAAATTATCTTTTGAGGGATTTATAAGGGCATTTGAAAAACTTTCTCCAAATCTTTATAACAGCCTTAATCTTGTAGTACCCGCAACAATAATTTCAGCTATGATAGGTTCAATAAACGGTTATGTTTTATCTAAAATAAAGTTCAAAGGATCTAATTTTTTCTTTATCCTTATTTTATTTGGCATGTTTATTCCCTATCAGAGCATCCTTTTTCCTTTAATTAGATTTCTTCAAGGTATAAAATTGTATGGTTCTATATGGGGGTTAGTTTTAGTACACGTGGTATATGGTCTTCCTATAACTACGCTGATTTTTCGAAATTACTATTCGGAAGTACCCACTGAACTAATAGAGGCTGCACAAATAGATGGTGCAGGAATGTTCAAAATTTATAGAAAAGTTCTTTTTCCAATATCGATCCCCGGCTTTGTAGTGGTAATTATATGGCAGTTTACCAATATCTGGAACGAATTTCTTTTTGCTGTCACGGTAACAAGTGATCCTACGAAACAGCCGATAACTGTTGCTCTGGTAAATTTAGCTGGCAGCCAAGTAGTTGAATGGAATGTGCAAATGGCAGGCGCCTTAATTACTGCATTACCAACAGTAATAGTTTATATACTATTAGGAAAATATTTTCTTAGAGGTTTACTTGCTGGTTCTGTCAAAGGATAACTATTAGGTAAGCATATATCTTAAATTGAGTTAAGGAATATTATTGAAATAATATAGAATTAGTATGAGTGAGGTGGTTTTGGTGCAGATACACAAAAAAAAGATTATAAAAAAAGATGGTCGTTATTTAATTTATTATACTTTTACTGATACTGAAGAAGAAAAGGAGGGCAGGGATGTTAGAGCTGAGATGGAATCCCATCCTGAAGCAATGGATAATAATAGCCACTCATCG
>JAYEJA010000057.1:0-16653 GCA_034660395.1 Actinomycetota bacterium | reverse complement strand
TAGTTAAATTTCAACTAATTGTCGCTATGATGGTGCGGTAGGGTATGACTTGGTTAAGTGTGAGAGCACCCCGTAACTGGTAAGGCTCAAATCCTTCTTTGGCGTAGTAGCACACCAATGAGCAGGTTTAAGCAAATATAATATATTTGACTGAATGATTTGTCCTTCTAAAAAATAACAAAGAAAAATAAGATTTTAGGTAAAAAAATATGAAAGGTGGAGGAGTCATGTATAATCTTCTTAAAAAGACATCAGTTTTAATACTTGTTACTTTATTTTTAATTTCATTTGCTTTTTTAAATGGTTTTGTGCTTACCGATGGTTATGTTGGCAGAGATGTAATTAAATACGGTGAAGAAAGTCCGGGAGAGGATGATGGTGAGAATGGAACAGAAGGTGAGCAGGACGGCGAGGAAGAAAATGGCGATGGTGAAGAAGAAGAAGAGGAGCAGGATGAAGTAGAAAAATGGGTTTGTGGAGAGTGCGGCTATGTTTATAATCACGAAGAAGGCGACCCGGAAGCCGGTATTGAACCCGGCACAGAGTTTGAAGATCTTCCGGAAGACTGGATATGTCCTGTATGCGGTGCTTCAAAGGATGAGTTTGAAGTTGAAGAGGAAGAGCAGTCTGAAGAAGAAGATGAAGGAAATGGATGGGCTGCTCATCTCAGGCATGTCCTCAGGATGAGATCCAAACATATTGAAGTTCTGAAGAGAGTAATCGAGAAAATGATTTCTAAGGATCCTATGCACCCTTCTTTAAGGGGATTGGAACATGCTCTGGAATCAAGTTCAAAGACAGTACTGAAAGCTGAAGAAATGATTGAGAACTATATAAAGGGTATTGGAGACTCTGGAGATGAGGAAGATGGTGATAGCCAGGATGGCGATGGTGAAGATAGCGATGAAGAAGAAGGCAATGAAGAGAACGGCAATGATGATGAGGAATTTGAAGATGAAGACGATAATGATTCAGAGGATGAAATAAAAGGAAATGGTAATTCCAAAGAAAATAAAGGCAGAGGACAGGAGAAAGATAAGGATAAGGAAAAGGAAAACAGGGGAAGAGGCAGGAATAAGTAAGTATTTCTAAAAATTAAATCTTACACTTAACTAAAAGGGCTCCAGTTAAAAAGGAGCCCTGATTTTATATATAATGATTTAGATGGTATTTTTTATTTACCGGTAGTAATATTTCTAACATGGATAGAAGAAAAAAACTAAAAGAGCAATACAAACAGCTCAAACCTGATATGGGTGTTTTTGCTGTCTGCTCTAAATTTTCTAATAAATGCTATATCGAGAGTACAAAAGATTTAAAAAGCAGATTAAACAGCACGAAATTTAAGCTGGAAATTGGAAGTCATCCTGCTATAGAGCTTCAAAAAGAATGGAAAGAGCGTGGTAAAGATTGCTTTACCATTGAGATACTGGAAAAACTTGAATATGATAAAGATGAGTCTAAAAATGATTATTCGGACGATCTTGCTTTAATGAAAATGATATGGGAGGAAAAGCTGCTTAAAAAAGGATACAGGCTCTATAAAAAATAATAGTAGCAACAACTTACAAAATTCCGAACCGGATTATTTACAATTTAAATGAAATAAGAGAATTATTTTATAAATAGCGTAGAGCTTGACCTTTATATTCAAAATGCATATAATTATATGCAATATGAATATATTATCAAAAAATAAAGCTGATTTGCCTGGTCTCTTTTTTACCAATCCTGAAAGGTCTTTTTATATTCAGGAAATAGGAAGGATATTGGGTAAAAAGCCGGGTACGTTCCAGAGGACTTTAAATAATCTTATTTCAGAAGGAATACTTACAAGTGAATATAAGGGCAATTTACGCTTTGTCAAAGTTAATAAGAATTATCCTATATATAATGAATTAAAAAGTATTGTCTTTAAAACTGTGGGAATACAGGGGAGCATAAAAAAAATTCTTAAGGAGATAGGAGATATTAGAATAGCATTTATATACGGGTCTTATGCCAAATCCAGAGAGAATATCTTATCGGATGTAGATTTATTGATAGTCGGGGATCCTGATGAGGAAAATCTTATTAAAAAACTTGATAGCCTTGAAGAAAAACTAAAACGACAGATTAATTACAAGTTATACAGCTTCAGCGATTTTAAGAAGGAAGTAAAAGAAAAAGAGCCTTTCATTTTAAGAATACTGAAAGATAAGAAGATAATGCTTGTGGGAGATAAAAGTGACTTACAGGAAGTTTATTAAAGATAATCTTGTAAAGAAACAGGCACCGGATTTCAAACAGATCAGCCAGCAAATTCGCGGGTCGTTAAGAGACCTGGATACGGCTAAAGCTAATCTAAGCATAGATTTGACCTGGTCCTATACTATTTCTTATTATTCAATATTTAATATTTGATTTAGAAAGAGATATAAAACTCTATTTTGGTTAGGAAAAATCTTTTTGATTGTTATTTAGTAGGTAAAGAATTGAGATTTTTTGACCTGATTTTTTAAGGGATTCGAGATAAAAACAAATTTAATCTTCAAACAAGTAGTTCTAAAGTGGTAAAAGATTTCATTTATATTTGCCCTACAATGTACTATAATAAAACATATTGTAGGGCATATTTTATAAAAAAGGTGTTGCCCTACATTTGATAATTTATTACAATATGTAGGGCAATTATAAATAATTGAGAGGTAGTTAAATAAAATGACTGTTTTAAGTGAAATGTTTAAAGAGGAAAAAGAGCGGTTATTAAGAATCAAAAAGTTTTATATGGAAAAGACTCAAAAACTTCCAAAAGGTAGTATTATATTCAAAAAAAGAGGAAAGAGGAAATACCCATATCTTGTCTACAGATATAAGAAAAAAGTAAAGACAGATTACTTAAAATGTAGTCCGGATGAATTAAAAGAACTTGAATTTAAGATAAAAAAAAGAAAAAAATATCAAAATTTATTAAAAGATATAGAAAAGGATCTCAAAGCTTTTAAATGAATGATATAAAGCAAGAATTCTGGGAAACAATTAAAGTATTAAATAAAAATGAGGTTCTTAAGAACGTCATTTTAATTGGTAGCTGGGCTGAATATATTTACGAAAAATCGGGCCTCCTAAAAAATTTTAAAGCTAATCTGAAGACAAGGGACATTGATTTCTTAATAAAAAATATAAACAAACCCAGAAAGAGAATAAATCTTGTAGAAATTTTAGAAAATGAAGGATTTGAAACTGAAATCGATTATATTAGTGGTGTTTTTAAATTTTTAAAGGGAAAAGATCTGGAAATAGAATTTATAGTAAGAGAAATCGGAAAGGGGCAATCAGAAACTTATAATGTTCCATCTTTTGGAATTAAAGCGGAAGGACTGAGGCATACTGATATATTGATAGACAATAGCAAAACTATAGAAATTAAAAACATCACATTGATTGTACCGACTCCTCAAACTTATCTATTACAAAAGATCATTATAAATTATAAGAGAAAGAAAAAAGCAGAAAAAGATTACCTGAGTATAGAAAATTTATTAGAAAAAATTAAAGAATCCAGGTCTGAATACGGGAAATTAATAAACCTTTATGAAAGCTTATCAAAGAAGCAAAAGAAAATTATTGATAAATTTCTTAATGATAATCTTCTGGAACTATAATTATCGTTGGTAGTCCAAATAAAAAATAGTTGGAACCATATAAGCAGCGATATGCTACTGCTCAATAAGTTGAAATTTGCTTAAAGTATTATCTGGCTGGCCCGGGTTGCGAAATTTCGAACCAATTTTGAAAGAGTTAGTTAATTCATTTAATACTGCAATAAAGAAACAACAATAGAAAATACTTAAACAGCTTTGGGTATCCTTTTTAGCTCAACTATAATTCTCTCCTCTTCTTCTCTTAAATCAAATTCATCCTGTATTCCCATCCAGAAATCTGCAGAGTTTCCAAAATATCTGGACAGCCTTAAAGCTGTGTCTGCTGTTATCCTACGTTTTCCCTTAAGTATCTGGGATATCCGGGTAGCAGGCATTCCTGTATCCTTGGATAGCCTATACGCAGTAATTCTTAGCGGTGTAAGAAACTCTTCTAAAAGTATTTCTCCTGGTGTTATATTTTTAATTTTTTTCATAATATTTTCCTCCTAATGATAATCAGTTATTTCTACCGAACTATCAGTTCCATGTTCCCAATAAAAACATATTCTCCACTGGTCATTTATCCTTATGCTGTGTTGACCTTTTCTGTTTCCCTCCAATTTTTCCATTTTATTTCCAGGAGGTACTTTTAAATCATTTAAATCTTTCGCTCTGTTAATAATGATTAATTTCCTAAGACCGATTCTTTGTATCTCTAGAGGTAGTTTCTTAGAATATTCCTGATTCCAGATCTTTTCGGTCTCTTTATCTTTGAAAGAAATTATCATAAAATGATATTAACGTATTGCGTTAATAATGTCAAACGTTAATATTTCTTAGATAAAGAATATATTGACTTCAAAACAAATCAATCTGTGTAATAGAAAAAGCGACCAACCTCACTAATTTCAATAAGAGTTTTAAAAGCTGATTCTGGCTGTGTTTTCTGGCCGAAGTTCGAACTTTTTTTATGGAAAATCCGAAAATAGATTTTTAAAACCTGCCCCAATGATTCCGTCCAGCCTCCATAATTGCCGAGCAAAACAGATAGATCATCTCTCCAGTTTTTTTCCAAGGACCTGCTCCAAAATGCAGCCGGGGCGGAAAGGGGGCCCGGGGGGAATTCCGCCCCGCCTTTCCCTGCTTCTTTTTCATCGCCGTTTGGGGATATATCAACACATTTAGTGTGATGCTTCTAACTTAAATTTGGGCACTCATCCTCATGAGCATATCCTATAATTTATTCTGATTTTTATATTTCATTAATTCCTCTGTTGACTTATATGACTTTTTTATTAAAGCATATTCCGTGCTTCTTCCACCCTCTGGTAATTTATATAATATTTGTTTATCAATTAAATCTTTAATATCTCTAAGTGCTGTATCCTGTGAGCACTTTCCGATCTTTGCCCATTTAGAACTTGTTAGTTTTCCATCAAATCCATCTAATAATTTATTTAATATCTTTTTTTGTCTTTCATTTTCAATTCTTGAAGTATTATTGGTCCAGAATTTATGTTTAAAAATCACCTTTTTTAATATTTTTTTAGATAATTTTAAGGCATTCAACAAACAATATAAAAACCATTGCAACCATTCTGTAACATCAAGCTCTCCTTTTTGTGTTTGTTCTAAAATATCATAATATTGTTTTCTCTCGTTTCTTATTTGTGCCGACATACTATAGAACCGGTAAGACTGTCCATCCGATCGAGCTAAGATCATATCTGTTAACGCACGAGCGATCCGGCCATTTCCGTCTTCAAATGGATGAAGTGTTACAAACCATAAGTGTGCCAAAGCTGCTTTTATTACTAGATCGGTATCCTGGCGATGATTAAGCCATTCTAGAAATTTTTTCATTTCTTTTTCCAAACAACTTGAAGATGGTGCTTGATAATGAATTTTTTCTTTTCCTATTGGTCCTGAAACAACTTGCATAGGACCTGTCGAATCATCTCTCCATTTCCCAACAAGCACTTTATGCATTCCACTATATCCTGTTGGAAATAATGCATTATGCCAGCCGAAAAGTCTCTGTTTATTTAATGATTTATTAAAATTTTCAGTAGCATCAATCATCATTTCAACCACACCATCTACATTTCTATCAGAATGGACTAATCCTGAAATATCTAATCCTAACTGGCGGACAATTGATGAACGAACTTGCTCAGGATTTAATAATTCCCCTTCAATTTCTGATGATCTTAATACATCTTGTGTAAGGATCTCTAAATTCGCTTGATTCTTCAGATTAAACCCCAGTGCTCCCATCTGACCAACAACTCTACCCTGTAAATTCCTTACTTCTATCAATGATGTCAGCACTTCATCAGTAGTCCATTTAAATTCGGGCCAATCGGGGCGTTCATATATATACATATTCAGTCTCCATATTTTTAATAGTAAATATATCAATAATTATATAAACAGTCAAGTATTCACCGCATTATATGCAGAGATTATAATTGTTATTCTCCGCAATCTATCATAGCAGAAAAATACCATGGGGAGGCGCAGCGCGCCGGGGCAACCTCTTATGATTTTGCAAAAAGTGAAAGTTGGCTGGGGAGGGAGGATTCGAACCATAACTAATTTACATATAAATTACTATATTAATATTTTAATATAAGTATTAATATGGTAGCGCATAGGGGACTTGAACCCCTGTTTTAGCCTTGAGAGGGCTATGTCCTAACCACTAGACGAATGCGCCACATTTCATTAATTACTTACTGACTCTCTGGATTTTATCTATATTGCGGTTTTTTGTAAATACCCGCAGCAGACTTAAAGGCATGCTGCAAATTTTTTAAATTAACTATAATCTTTATTCAATTTTTTAACTCGTATATAATAGAGCAGAATTTAAGGGAGATAAGCTTTTTAATCTTAATACAGGATGAGAGTGTGGTTTAACGGATGACAATAATAAAAAGGAAATAGAACACGCGCAGGATATAATAGAAGCACTGTCTAAAATAAGTGGGGCAATAACTTCTGACCTTTATCTTGAAGATATCCTCCAGCTAATAATAACAGTTACCGCCGAGGTCATGGGATCCAGGATATGCTCTCTTATGCTTCTTGACCCTGTAAAAAATGAACTGACAATCAAGGCTACCCAGAGCATAAGCAGGGAATATATCAATAAGAATCCTTTGAAGCCCGGTGAAGGAATTGCCGGGAGAGTTGTAGAAGGAAATAAGCCGATAACCGTATATAATATACTTGAAAACAAAGTTTACAGGAATAAAGACATAGCCAGGAAAGAAGGACTTGCTTCACTTCTATGCGTCCCGCTTCATGTGAAAGGTAAGGTAATAGGGGCGCTTAATGTATATACTTCCGAGCCGCATGAATTCAGTGATTACGAAGTAAATATTCTAAAGACGGTGGCAGACCAGGCAGCTATAGTGATTGAGAATTACCGTCTGGTGGTAGAAACCAGGGTAACAAGGGAAGAACTTGAAACAAGGAAGGCAGTCGAGCGCGCAAAAGGGATACTTATGAAAGAACAGGGTTTGAGCGAAGAACAATCTTTTAGAAAAATACAAAAATTTGCAATGGACAGCCGCAAATCAATGAGAGAAGTAGCGGAAGTCATAATCCTTTCCCATGATATGAAGAGACTCTAATAGCCAGATTCCCAATATTTTTAAAATGCCTATAGAAAATATTTTTTTTGGTGATATAAGTGATATAATTGTTAAGATTTGCCCGGGGGCGAGTCGGGGCGAGTCTTATAAAAATTAACATTTTAAACATATTTATTTAAAGGAGGAGTAATGCCGTTAGTACCAATGAAACAAGTGCTGGATGAAGCAGCAAAAGCGGGCTATGGAGTGGGAGCTTACAATGTCAATAATATGGAACAGATACAGGGGATAATGAGGGCAGCGAAGGAAACAAAATCGCCGGTAATTATCCAGGCAAGCAGGGGAGCTTTAAAGTATACCAATATGGTTTATATCAAGCATCTTGCAGCAGCTGCAGTTGAGGATAATCCAGGTATACCAATTGTGCTGCATCTTGACCATGGGAATGGTCTGGAATCCTGCAAGCAGGCAATTGCACTGGGCTTTACATCAGTTATGATGGATGGCTCATTAAAAGAAGATGCTAAGACGCCTACAACATTTGAAGAAAATGTTGCCGTAACGAAATCGGTAGTTGATTATGCCCATAAGTTCGGGGTAACCGTTGAAGGAGAACTCGGAACTCTCGGGGGCATAGAAGACGGTGTTGGCTCAGGGATAGTAAAACTTACCAATCCAGATGATGCGGTAAAATTTATAGAGCTTACCGGTGTTGACGCTCTTGCACTGGCAATCGGAACAAGCCATGGTGCATATAAATTTAAATCAGAGCCAAAACTTGCCCTGGATATAGTTAATGAAGTAGTAAAAAAGATACCTGACATTCCCCTGGTAATGCATGGTTCTTCATCAGTTCCGCCAGAGCTTATCGCAGTTATAAATGAGCATGGCGGCAAGCTGGAAAAAACCATGGGAGTTCCCATACCCAGTATCCAGGAAGCTATAAAAAGAGGAATCAGGAAAATAAACGTAGATACCGATGGAAGACTGGCAATGACCGGTGCAGTCAGGAAATATTTAAGCGAGCATCTTGATGCTTTTGACCCGAGGTCATATTTCGGTGAAGCAAGGGAAGCGGTATATCAGACAGTCAGGAGTAAAATGGTTGATTTCGGGACCGCAGGTCATGCAGGTGACTATGAGCCAATGACAATAGAGGACATAAAGGAAGAATATAAATAAGTCAGAATTTAAAAGACAGCTGTTAAAAAAGGAATTATTTTCTTTTAAAAAAATTGAAAATTAAAAAGTCCTCTTGAAATAGAAATATTTTTAGGGGGCTTTTTAATTTATTTTATTGAGATTGGAGTATAAATTTTTACAGGGTTAATTTATTATATTAATTAGAAAGATTTATAATTTTTTAAATTTATTATTAATATGGTTAATAATTTAACCCACATAGGAACTTCAGGATGGAGCTATGACCACTGGATAGGAAAGTTTTATCCGGAGGAGGTTAAAAAAAATAATTGGCTTGCCTGCTACTCGAAGGAATTCGGTACTGTGGAGATAAACAGCAGCTTTTACCATCTGCCCAGGCAAAAAACATTTGAAAACTGGAATAAGAAAACTAAAAAGGACTTTATTTTTTCGGTAAAAGCTTCAAGATATATTACCCATATAAAAAGGCTTAAAGACTGCAGGGAACCCCTTGAAAGATTATTTAAACCGGCTGGCGAACTTGGCAAAAAGCTGGGCCCCTTTTTATTCCAGCTGCCGCCCAATCTAAAAAAAGATAAGGAAGTGTTTAAAAAATTCCTGGGGCTGCTCCCTGAAAAATATAAATATGCATTTGAATTCAGGGAAGAAAGCTGGTTTATGGAAGATATATATAAACTGCTTGAAAAACATAACTGCGGTGTGGTTATTTCGTCATCGCCGGGGTTTCCCTACAGGGAAGCAGTTACTTCAAATCTCTGCTATATAAGGATGCATGGTTCAGGTGAGCTTTACCGTTCATGCTACTCAAAAGAAGAGCTAAAAAAAGTTGCTGCATTTATTAAAAAAAATTTGAATAAAAATATAGAAAATTACGTCTATTTTAATAATGATGCGGAAGCATATGCTTTAGAGAACGCCAGAACACTAATGAAAATGCTTTTGTAACTTTATTAACTAAAATTTATGGTATAATAACTAGCTACAATAATGGCTGCATTACTTAATTAAAATGGATATGGATATATTTTTACTATATCAATATGCTATTACCGGAATTCTCCTCTTTATGCTGTTTAACTTTTTAGTTAATAACTTTGTCTTCAAGGATACATCAAGATATAAACTTCCGCAGGATATACTGGATAAAAATCCCCTTGTGTCAGTACTTATCCCTGCAAGAAATGAAGAGGCAAATATAAAAAGATGCCTTTTGTCCCTGACCAAACAGGATTACACCAATATCGAGATACTGGTACTTGATGACAGCTCTACTGACAGCACGGCGGAAATAGTTAAGGGGCTTTCAAAAAAAGACAAAAGAATAAGACTGTATCATGGAAAGAAATTAAAAAAGGGCTGGATGGGTAAACCCTACGCATGCCATCAGCTCGCAGGGTATGCCAGTGGAGACTATCTTATTTTTACCGATGCGGACACCCTCCACTTTCCAGGTTCTGTTTCAGGTGCCGTAGCTTCCCTTTTAAGAAATAAGCTGGGCGGGCTGTCGGTATTTTCAAAGGAGATAATGGTTACAATACATGAAAGGATGATGGTTCCTTTCGGAGTTTATATGATTTTATGTTTCATGCCCCTTTTCCTTGTAAAAAAAGCAAAAAGTGCACTTTTCTGTACCGCGATAGGGCAGTTTATGCTTTTTAAAAGAGATGTCTATGAAAAAATAGGCGGGCATGAGTCTGTTAAGAGCGAGGTACTGGAAGATATAAAAATATCAAAAAGGGTTAAAAGAGCCGGATATAAGTTTATGATATTTGATGGCCGGAATAATCTTTATTGCAGGAGTTACAGAAGTTTCAGGGAAGTGATAAGAGGATATTCAAAGGTCTTGTTTGCTGCTTTTGATTACAGGCTTCCTATAATATCTGTTATTATTGTCCTGGCATCTGCTGTCCTTTTATTTCCATTTTTATGGCTTGTGCCTGCAATCATTTTTAAATGGCCTATGATTGTAATAGAGCTTATGGTTCTGCAGGCAGCTATTATTTTAGCAACAAGGATAGTTTTTTCCATAAGATTCAGAAGTAGAGCAATAGATATATTACTGCATCCATTTTCAGTTATTTATCTGGTACTGATTGCCATAAATTCGGTCTTTAATACCATAGCCGGAACTGGAGTAAACTGGAAGGGCAGGGTATATGATATCAGTCATGAAGACAGCCTTACTCTTATAGATGATAGCTATAAACAAAAATTATGACCCATGCGGCAGTAAAGTTTTTACCTTATCTTCGGTGTGAATAAATCTTTTAAAGTTTTTTCCTTCCTGAATTTGAAATTATGGGCGAGGGTTATTGAGTGGTTTATGTATTTAGGGATAATGATTATTAAGAGCAGCAGTCCCATAATCAGAAATAGGGAAGAGTCTTTAAGAAGCCACAGAAATACACTTGAAAAAACAATTGCTGAAATGACCGACCATATCATATTTTTAATTGAAAATAGAGAAAGAAGCATGCCGGCACCGAAAGCCAGAATGGTAAAAGGATTTATTGCAAGGAAAAAACCCAGGGTAGCTGCCAGTCCCTTGCCGCCCGATAATTTCATATAGGGTGAAAAATTATGGCCCGCAACAGCGGCACAACCTGCAAGTATGGCTGTTAATTCGGAGCCGGTAATCCTTAAGATTATAAAAGAAGGGAGAAAACCTTTAAGAATGTCCAGCGTAATTCCAACTGCTCCCCAGTATTTTGATATGTTAAAAACGAGATTCCACCCGCCCGGATTTTTATCCCCAATTTTCCTTAAGTCTTTATCACTATGGATTTTTGAAATGATATTACAGAAAGGAACTGCTCCTATAAGATAGCAGAGCATTATCAACCCTATATTTCTGATAAATTCTGAAGTTTCCATAATCAATTATAGAAATTTTATTTGCTAAACATTATAACTTTATTATTTGTATTATGCTATGTTTATGAAGACGGTTAAAATAAATATTTGTTTATTTAAATTATCAAATCCTGCGGCAGGGAATGGAGGCAGATTAGTATTAAAAAAATCAGATTTTATTGATTGTAAGACCTGAAGAAAAGAATTCTTGGATATTTTGATAAAAAAAGTTATAATATTTAACTATCTTATGTTTAATAATGTTTCTTCATAATGATAGGGCAATTATCTTGCTTTTACATCAGGAGGTAATGTTATTAGACTTGGAGAATTGAGAAAAAGGAGGTTATGTAGATGCAAGGTAATAGGTTATATGTGGGTAATCTTGATTATTCTGCTACTAATGGACAGCTTGAGGAGCTCTTCTCTAAGTTCGGTAAAGTCAACCAGATTGACATAATACCGGGTAAGGGATTCGGGTTTGTAGAAATGGCTGAATCGTCTGAAGCAGAAAAAGCAAAAGAGGAACTGAACGGTACTGACTTTATGGGCCGGACTTTAAAAGTTGATGAAGCCCGTCCTAGAAGAGAAAAGCCGAATAGAGAATTTAAAAGATATTAAGTTGTACAGACAACCGGTTTTTTATATCCGGTTAATCAGGCTAAATAGCAGATGAAAGAAAATTTCGGACTTACACTATTCAGAGGCTAAATATTTATATATAAATATAAATAATTATTTCTTTTATCTGCTATTTTTTATTTTTAACTATATATACTACTGGTTTCCGGTAGCTGTATTGTTGTTTTTGATATAACTATTATCTAAAGAAACTCTTTTTTAAAAATATAGTCTATAAGACTATGGGTTTTTATATCGGAGTTTATGAATTATATAAGAAAAATTAAGACGAGAAATGACAGCAAAGCAAGCTGTACAAAATCTGGGTTGATACCTATAAGAGCACTAAATATTTTTGTAAGGATATTGAGATTTACCAGATTGTATAATGCCGTATATACCACAGTTTTATTCATATCAAATTTTTTAAGCAGAAAAAAGTTATTAAGGTTTTACTCTCAGTTTATAAAAAAGGGTGACCTCTGTTTTGATATAGGTGCAAATCTGGGTAACAGGACCAGGGTTTTTCTTAAGCTTGGAGCCAGGGTAGTGGCTGTTGAACCTCAGGATAAATGTATGAAAAAATTAAAGAAGAAATATGGAAATAATAGCGAAGTAGTTTTAGTCCATAAGGCTGTTGGAGTAAAAGAAGGCAAAGGAAACTTAATACTCAGTGACTCTCATACTATTTCATCCATGTCAGGCGAATGGATAGAAAGTGTTAAGAAAAGCGATATGTTTTTTACATCCACTTCTGCTTTTCAATGAAATAAGAATGTTACTGTCCCTGTTACTACCCTGGATAAATTAATTGAAGAGTATGGGAGCCCGGATATGTGTAAAATAGATGTTGAAGGTTTTGAAGGTGAGGTTATTAAGGGTCTTTCTAAATCAATTAAAATGATATCTTTTGAGTTTACACCTACGCCGGGACTTATTAAAAAATCTATAAAATCAGTAGAGTATCTATCAGGGATTGGAGATGTGAAGTTTAATTACTCGTTTGGTGAAACGATGTCTTTTGCACTGGATGAATGGGTTACCAGTAATGAAATACGCGAGATTATTTTGTCAATACCAAGCAAGACTTCCTTTAGCGGTGATATATACGCAAAGTTTACTAATTAGTTTCCGGCTGCCTGCAGTTTCAGGAGATATCAATTTTTTTCATACGATATATGGTTAAGCAGACCAGCAGTATGATTATAAAGAGGGAAATAATTACAGTTGCGATCAGGGAGCTGTCAAAAACGTTTATAAGGTCTGCTGCCTTATATAAAAGATAATTGGGGAAATAAGATCTTATATTTCTAAATTGATTAAATATACTTAGACCATACCCGAGAACCAGCGTGGTTATTCCTGCAAGAATGCTTCTTTTTAAGATACTGCTGAAAAAAATAAGTATTGATAGAAGCATACTGTAGTAAAGCATATAAAGGAGAGCCGATTTTAGGACAATTCCAATCGACAGTATTCCATCGGTAAATAGATAAATGATGTAAAAGTAGTTGGTTATAAATGCTATCAAAATTAAAACATTAATGGTAACTAAATAATGTATATATTTTGCAAGCACCATTCCAGCGGGGCTTGCTCCCCTGGAGTAGGGAAAGGTCAGCTTTTTGCCGTAAACTTCGCCGGCAATAAGCCCCATAAGTGAAAATACCATAAAAAGTGTTCCCATCTCGAATAAATCACCGAGGAAGTTCGTAAAGGCGTTGTCACGGCTGACATAAGAAAAAAGTTCGGCTATTTCTGTTGTGACATAATTTTCCATTATCACAGGCAGAAGTTTTAACATTAGCGGATTAAGCAGGGCCCAGAAAACGGTACCGGTAAATAAAATGAGGTATTTATTGGTTCTTACGGCTTCAGTGGCTTCTTTTTTAAAATACGCTTTAAATGAGTTCATTTTTGCCTACCATTCTCATAAAGATATCCTCAAGTGTGCTTTTTCTTATCCGGTAGCTTATTATACCGGTGTCAAGCTTTGAAATTTCTTTCAAAATTTCCCTCCTGGCAGTATCTATATCTTTGACATAAATACTTGCTGTATGCCTTTCTATTTTTATATTCTCAACCCAGTCAAGCTTTTTTATCGGTGTTATGAAATCCTCAGGGTTATCTTCAAACTCAATGTCAAGAATTGGCTGGATATGTGTTTTGTATAACCTGGACAGCTGCTCGGTTAAAAGTATCCTTCCTTCGTCTATGATGCAAATCCTGTCGCAGACTTTTTCTGCGTCGTTTAAAATATGGGTTGAAAGAAAAATCGTTATTTTTTCGTCCTTTAAATCTTCGATTAGTTCAAGCATTTCCTTTCTTCCTCCGGGATCCAGGGCGGAAGCAGGCTCGTCAAGAAAAAGAATTTCGGGGCTGTTCATGAATGCTACTGCAAGCGCCAGCCGCTGCTTCATCCCCCTTGAATATACGCCGATGCGCCTTTTACCATGTTTGGTTAATTTAACTTTTTCCAGAAGCTCTCCGGTAGTTTTTTTGAGGTTCTTATTATAACCTATTATCCCGCCGATAAAGTTTAAGTATTCGTAGGAATTCATGTAATCATAAAATGAAGGAGACTCCGGCAGGTATCCTATTATTTTTGAAAGACTGCGCCTGCTCTTTGATAATTCTTTTCCCTTTATTAAAACCTTCCCCTTATCAAATTTTAAAAGTCCGGTCAGGATATTCATGGTGGTTGTCTTGCCGGCCCCGTTCCTGCCAATAAAGCCGAATACAGTTCCCTTTTCTACCCTGAAACTTATGGATTTTAAAGCTTCGAAATGCCCGTATTTTTTACTTAAACCTGAAACTTCAATCATTCTCTGTTTCTTTCTTTCTCCCTACTAAAAGAAATATTATCGGTCCGATGATATTAATCAGAACAATAATTAAAATCCAGCCCCATTTCGGGATATATGACACTTCATTACGTATTGCATGGACAAGGGCAAAAATCATAAGTCCGTATTCGATTATAAGTACGGGTATAAACAGAGGCAGAAGTTTTAAAAATTCTGCTATGGTGTTTTCTATGTCAGCTGTCATTAAGTCAGTCATATCCCGATGTTATATAGGGTTTATACTTTTTTATACATTATATAATTTATAATGTATAAATTAAAAGAAAACCCCTGGATGTAATTAGATAAATTTATGACCGGGAATAAAAACATGCAGCCGGGATCGCGGCTTAACAAAGGAGATTTATAGTTTTACTTTAATTTATTATATCTTTTAAGAAACAGTTCAAACACTTTTTTTCTTTCTTCAATTTCTTCTATCCAGCTGGATAATAGTTCTGTCCCCTCCCTGGTTACCGAATAGATTTTTTTTGCGGGGCCAGACTCTTCGGTCTTCCATTCCGGCTTAATAAAACCATCTTTGTCCAGAAGTTTTAACGTTCTGTATATGGCACCGGGGTCTGAACCTGCTCCGGTAAATCCGAGTTTAGAATATTTTTCTGTGAGCTCATAGCCATGGGATGGTTTTTCAGAGAGAAGCAGCAGGATGGCCGGTATTAAGAACCTGCTTATTTTCCTGCTTTTGCAGGAACATCTTTCAAATCTCTCCCTGGTTATATTTTTGGTATTTTTATCGCTCAAATCAGGTCCTTTTACTTATATTTTATCATGCTTTATTTTTTAATCAGTTCGGGATTTTTACGGGTAAATTTTATTATTTTTTCAATTATTATTCCCATTATTATTACAAAAAATATAGTAAGGGATAATCTTAGCATTGTAAAATTTATACCCATAAACTGGATTTCCACAAATTCCTGCGGCAGCTTTATGCATGCCCATGCTGAAATAAATATAATTATGTTTGATACTTTTGCGCCCTTTTTCAGTAAAGCTGCAGCCATTGGAAATGCGATGTACAGGGGGCCGGTTGGAAGCATTCCCAGCGCTAATGAAATTAAAATGCCTTTTACTCCGGAAGTTTTGCCCATATATTTTATAATTGTACTTCTGGGAATCCATACGGAAAATAGCCCTATTATTATCATGACTGCCGGAAGGATTGTAATAAGCCTTATAAAATAATTCTTCGTTGTATTGAGTACCGCGCCGGACCGTTCGGGAAGAATCAGGAGAATGGCTGCTGCTGCGATAAGAGCTACCCCCATTATCAGGTAATCCCTTAATATGGCCTTTTTTTGTTTGTTTTTTTCAGTGGTTTTATTATCTTTTAAAGAATTCATAAAATAATCTCCATGATAAGCGCAATTATTACTGCAAATATGAAACTAAATATATTCCTGAGTACTGTAATTTTTTTACCCATCTCTCTTACTTCTATGGGTATTGTTATTACCCCAACCATGGTAAGGGTGGTGATAAAGGCGGATACTGAAATTATTGAAGCACCTCCGTCAAGAAGGGAAGCCGCGATTGGAAATGATATTAACGACGGAATAAATAAAATGGAACCCAGGGCGGCAGTAACCAGTACTCCAAAAAAGCCGGCCTGTTCACCGACAACACGGGAAATTATACCGGAAGGTAAGAATCCGAGCATGAATCCGATAGATATTACTATTATAATCATTACCGGTAGTATTTTTACCAGGGTCTTTAATGCTATTTTTAAAGCTTTTTTTGTCTTATCCCTGTTTTTTACAACGGAGTATATAAGAAAAACAAAGGCTAAAAGGCGCTTTATGTCAACAAAGATGATGCTTTTTTTAATAAAATAATTTAGCATTTATTATTCGCCGGATTAAGTACAACCTCCTCCGGAGCGCCCCAGTAAATTGTATCCCTTGATCCCCAGCACTCAGG
>JAYEJA010000056.1:0-16971 GCA_034660395.1 Actinomycetota bacterium | reverse complement strand
CTAACAAAAAATCAACATCTAATCCCTTAATTTCTTAATTGCTATCTCCGCAGCATTACTTATCTGGTAGGCAACAGGCGAAGCAGTCAATGCAGGATGGGTTCCCATCTGGAAAGTTGCCATATGACTTGCAATCATCCTTTCATGAATGCAGCCGCCAATAAGGTTTATTAATTCCCCTCCTGATTTTGATCCTATAAGCTCTCCGCCGATTATGATTCCCGAACCTTTCTCAAATACCAGGCTAACTTTTAAGTTACTGCCGTACGGCATACAGCCGGGATGGCAATTCGGAGCTTCAGCAGTCCCAACAACTATATCATAACCATTCTCTTCGGCTTCATTTACGGACATTCCCGCTCTTGCAAGGGCGGTATCGCCTATGACAGTCGAAAATGTGCCTATTACACCCTCATTTACCCTGTTAGCCTTATATAAATTAGCCCCGGCAATCCTTGCTTCGTTAGTAGCTACTGATGCCAGCATCAGGTTGGAGGGTTTCTTATTAAAGAAAGAAAACTTTTCGCAGCAGTCGCCGCATGAAAATATATCCTTCTCGCTTGTCCGCATATACCTGTCAACTATAATCGTGCCATTCCGGTTAATTTCGATTCCTGCCTGCTCCGCAATTTTTGAATTAGCGCTGGCTCCTATTCCTACTAATAAAACATCTGCATCTATTGTTTTTCCGCTGGCCAGCTTAACTCCTTCTACTCTGTCACCACCGACAATCGATTCGACTTTCTCTCCGGAAAAGATATCCACACCTCTTCCTTTTATTAACTCCTCTGCCCTAGAACATGTAGATTCGCTAAAAGTCTGCATTAGACAGTGGGGCAGCATCTCTACAATGGAAATTTTTACATCCCTGTCTTTATGGCATTCATCTGCAAACTCAATTCCTATAAACCCTCCGCCGATAATAACCATATTTTTTGACTTATTTATTTTTTCCAGCATATTACTGAGATAAGCCACATCTTTTTTTATTACGAAAGTATTTTCCCTGCCATATCCTTCAATCGGCGGTTCTACAGGCAGCGAGCCTGTCGCTATTATAAGCTTTTCATATCTTACATCTTCACTGCCACTAATTTTTACTACTTTTTTATCCTTTTCTATCTCTTCTGCTCCCCCTATTATAAGGTCAATTTTATTCTTTTCGAGTGCAGCATCCGGTACCAGGTTTTTTTCAGGTGAACATACGGTCCCGAAGATATAAGGTATCCCGCACGGAATCAATACCTTTTCTTCTTTCCTTACTATCAAAATGCTCTTATCCGGATAAAACCTCCGCGCAGTAATGCCGGCAGTCAGGCCTGCGGCGCTTCCTCCTATTATTACAATGTCATACTCTTTAATTTTTAACCTCCATTTTCAATTTATAATATATAAATTTATTAACAAATGCCCATAATTTTAATATAATTACTTGATTGTGTAAACTTAAAATATACATATTATCTTATAAGATATTTTATAAGAAATCAGACTAATAATATAGTTAAGCCTGGTTTCTCAAGACATTAAAATAATTAAAATAAAGATGGAAAAACAATCTTTTAAAAATTTTGCGATAGTTTCCTGCGGCACAATGTCTCCGGAACTAAATTACCTCAAGAAAAGCGGTTTTCTTGATACCGATAAAATTTTTTACACAAAACCGGGGAGGCATGAAATACCAACAGAGTTTAAAAGCCAGCTGATAGAGAAAATAAAATTTGCCACCAGATATACTGAAAATATCATAGTTGTTTACGGCGGAGAGTACTGCTACATTAATGTAAAAGACCCATTCGAGAGCATAGACCATATAATAAGAAGACAGGGCAAAAATATCACAAGAATAGAAGCAGGCTATTGTGTAGATATGTTAGCCGGTGAGAAAGAAAGAAAGGAAATAGCTAAAAATATAGCTGAGGGAGATAAGGTTTACTGGTTAACTCCAGGTTGGATTCTTTACAGTGATGAAATTTTTCAGGAATGGGACAGGGCAAAAGCAAACGAAACTTTCCCTAAATACCCGGGTGGTGCAGTTTTACTTGACGGAATTGGATTCTGGGAGAATTACGTACCGGAGCATCCTGAAAAAGTTCTTGAATTCTCAGACTGGATGGGTGTCAGAATTCAGCCCTATAAAATAACCCTTGAGCGTTTTAAAAACCTCCTTTTAGAAAAGCTGGATAAAAGTAACCATTAATTAATAAAAAGCTAAAAATATTTAAAGACATAGTGATAAAAGAATTAAAAAATAAAACTCATTTAGACAATGTAATAAATAAGAATAAGGACTGCAAAATTATTATTTTCTATTCTAATTCTTCCGAAAAAAGCAAAAAGGCACTTGAAAAATTAAAAGAAATTAAAAAGGAAAACCCGGATGCTCCCATATTCAGTGTAAACGCATCAGAAGTAAGGGACATACATCCCATCTATGGAATAAATATGGTTCCAGCAGTCCTGGTCCTTAAAGACAGCAAAGCTTCCAATATAATATATGGAATTCATGATAAAAATTATTTTGAGAGGTTGCTATATGATAACCACACATTTAAAATATCAGGGAAAGATGCCGGAAAGCACCACAGGGTTATTGTATATACTTCACCAACATGTTCATGGTGCGGCGCGGTAAAATCATATTTAATTAAGAATCATATCCCTTTCAGGGAGATAGATATATCACGTGACACAAAAGCCGGCGAGGAACTTATAAGAAGAAGCGGTCAATCATCCATACCTCAAACGGATATTGACGGCAGAATTGTAGTCGGGTTTGATAAAGCAAAGCTTGACTCCATTTTAGGAATAAAAAATAATTAAAACGAAATAATATGTAAAATAGGAAAGGAAGGAATAATTTATGAAAAAGATCCAGCCAATAAACAACTACGTTTTAATAAAACTGGCCGCAGAAAAAGAAGAGAAAACAAGCGGAGGGATAATTATCCCTGATACTGCAAAGGAAAAACCTAAAGAAGGCGAGGTTGCAGGTATAGCCGGAGGAGCTTCGGAAGAAATAGCTATTGGCGACCATGTAATCTACAAAGAATATTCCGGTACGGAAATAAAGCATGAAGGCGAAAAATATATTTTAGTTCCCATTGAAGATATTTTTGCTAAATATGTAGAAGTTGATTCTATTTAGACATTACTAAAAAACTGTCCTATCGCAGGGACATCAATAATCTATAACAGATACATAAGAGATGGATTTAATGGATTACCTGGAAAGAATTAAAAAAATAAAATCTGAAATAAATAAACTTAAGGATAAGATTAAGGAAAAAGAAGCGAATCTTCCTGCCCATTCCATAAATCCGGTAATGGTTCAGGAAATAGAGGTTCTGGAAGAAGAACTTAAATCTAAAATAGAAGAATTTAAAAAAATAAAGTCATCCTGATTCAATCAAGGAAATTTTTTAAAATATAACCTGAAATATACCAGGCAATTCTACAAATAATAATTATCTTTATAGGAGGCCTAAAAAATGAACAAGCCCAAATTTAAAGTCAGGGGGAAAAGATTTATATACAGAACAAGTATAGAGATGACGGGGAAGGGAAAAGGCATTATTGATTCCGCCGATAAACCTTCTATTGAGCTATCAACTCCTGTTGAATCTGGAGGAATACTCTCAACGTGGACACCGGAGGAATTAATGCTCACATCCGTTAATGCCTGCCTTATGACAACATTTTCCTATTATGCCAGTAAAAAAGGGCTTGAGGCCCTGAGCTACGAAAGCTTTTCTGAAGGAGTAATTGAACTTGTTGAAACAAGGTATCAGTTCTCAAGGATAACGCTAAAACCAAAGTTAAAAATCAAGTCCATTGAAGATATAGATAAAGCAAATAATCTCTTAGAAATTTCAAAGGAGGGCTGCTTTGTCTCAAACTCCCTTAATTCTGAGATTATACTGGAGCCAGAAATAGAGGCAGCTTCTTAATTATAATTACTTTACTATAGTATATATAAAAGGACTACCATCATTTAAAAAGTTTCATGATACAGAGCGCCTTCAATTATACCAGCCTGGATATTTTAAAATATCATTCAAGCCTGTTACCTGGCTTTTTCTATCGCCTCTCTGTGACAGAAAGGGATACAATCATAACACCCGATACATATACCGGTATTAATATAAGGTATCTCATACGGCTCTTCCTGTCTGATAACTTTTTTCTTACATGCCTTTATTGCACTACATATACCATCCCTGCATTCTTCGGGAACACATTTGTCATAATTAATTATAGCTATCCTGCGGGGCATAATTTATCCTGACCTCTTATTTTTCCCCGCCTGAAATCCCTGCAGCCTTTAATATATCAATTACCTTTTCTTCTCTGCCAATAGCCATTATATGAACACCATCACAGATTTTTTCATCCTTTATTTTTTTTATTAATCCGCCGGCAATCTCTATCCCCTTTGATAATCCTTCTCCCTTTGGCGCTTCTGCCAGCTCATCTATTAAATTTCCGGGAACAAAAATTCCGGGGATATTTTCATTCAGCCACTTTGCCATCCCCGCACCTGACAGCAGCACTATTCCCGCCAGTATTTTTACGTTTTTATCTATGCTCCTGCTATGCTCAACAAACTTTTTCAAATCATCCAGCTCATAAACCGCCTGCGTCTGGACAAAATCAATTCCGGCTTTTAGCTTCTTTTTATATTTAATAAGCTGAGGTTCAACCGGGTTTACCGATGGGGTTGCGGCCGCGCCGATACAGAAATCAACCCCTCCATTAAGTTCATTACCGGAAAGGTCCCTGCCCGAGTTTAAAACATGAATGAGCTGAATTAATTGGACTGAATCAATATCATATACCGGCTTAGCTTCAGGATGGTCTCCCGTCTTGAGAGTATCTCCCGTAATACAGAGAACATTTTCTATACCCCTTGAAAAGGCAAAAAGAAGATCTGCCTGTATGGATAGTCTATTTCTATCACGGCATGTAACCTGAAGCACCGGCTCCCCATCACGTTCTTCTATAAGGAGACAGCCTCCCAGGGAAGGGTATTTCATTACGGCACTCTGGTTATCCGTAACATTTAAGGCATCAACTTCGGGTTTAAGAAGTTCTATATCATCAATCATTTTTTGTATATTTGTCCCCTTTACCGGGCCAATTTCAGCAGTCACTACAAATTTACCCGATTCAAGTACTTTTCTAAAAGGTTGAGCCATTTACTCCTCCTATTATAATTAAAAATTTCTAAAAGCTATCTTGAAATAGAAATCACCTGGGAGAAAGAGGTTCCACTTCCAGCTCTCTCGGTCTCCGGGTCTTGCTCCAGTCTTTTGGCGGGAGAATTTCATCCATCTTTTCAAGTTCACCTAACTCCTTTAGTCTTCTATATATCTGGACCCATGCGCATTCCATATCCGGATTTACCTCGCATTTTCCGCCTTTCCTAACTCCTCCACACGGACCGTTCAGCAAGCCCTTCGGGCATTGTGTAAGCGGGCATATTCCGCTCACTTTGCCCAGTTCACAATCACCGCACTGAATGCATTTTTCCTTAAAAAGGCCTGGGCCTCCTCCCATATGGCCCATAGGATTAGTCGCCGGATATATTGGCTTTACCAGGCCAAATTCCTTTTCGATAATCTCCCTCATAACCTGAAGTCCATCACCGCAGCTCAGCATAAGCACGGCATCGCAGTTTTTAAGCTCTTCCCTGTAACCGTAAATCCTTTTAATCGCCCATGGGGCATAACAGGAAAATTCTCCGAACGGCACACCTATGGCAGCCAGGACTTCTTTACCATTCTCAACAAGGGTTTTTTCCATTTTATTAACTTCAATTTCCCCACCTGTTTGAAAAAGAGTAGCACAGCCGCCGCACCCATATATAACTATCTTTCTTTTACCCTCAAGATAACCAAGAACTTCCTTAATAGGTTTTTTTACCTGGCCTATCACTGCTTACCTCCTTAATAAAATTATTAAAGGCGATATCAACCTTTAAAAATATCTATGATTTCAGAGTAATACATCTTCACTAATTTTCGTATGAAAATCTTGATGTACTCCCGCTAAACTTCCAGCGTCAGCCCTACCTTTATGTGAACATAATTATCTTTATACACTTCCCTGAAAATCATCTGGGCCTGGTCTCCGGTACAATGTGTGGGACCTGCCTTCTCTATACCCAGCTCTTTAAATTCTTCCGCTATCGGCCTTATTTCTTCTTCACTTTTATGAAGCAGGTGAAACCCGCCAAATACCAGATAAATCTTCATTCCGGGAAAGTCCATTATCACCTGCTTTATAATTTTTATAATACCGGGATGTGAACACCCTGTAGCAATAATAAGCCCTCTACCGGTTTTCATAACAAGTGACTGCTCACCCATATAACTGCCCTTATACTCACCTGCAATTTCTCCAGTTACAAAGATATTCTTTTTAATTTCTTTAATTCCATCTGATTCTATAATTCTTCCTTTTAGTTTTTTAACTCTTTTTTTAAATTCAGGGCTAAAACAGGGGCATGAATAAATTTTTAGTCCTTCCCGTCTCTTTAAAAGATGCCACAGGCCCCCGGTATGGTCCCAGTGGTCATGTGATAATACTACCGAGGAAATCTTTCCAATATCTACGTTTAGCTTTTTCATGTTATCTAAAAGCCGGCCGCCATTTTCTCCAGTATCGAATAATATCTCATCATTAATCAGAAAAGAAACTCCCCATCCTGAATGGAGGCCTTTTCTTACTGCTTCCTTATCATATAGAACCTGAATTTTCATTATTTTCCTTTAAAAAAATTAAAAAGCAAAGATACTGAATATTAACTTTTTATTCTATTTCATAATCTCTTAAAAAACAAAAAATTAAATTTAATTTTAAACTATTCTTTAGTATTTAATAATGGCTCCCTGCCGTGCCTTACGGGTAATTCAGCTTTACTTAAGTATGATTTAAAATTACCAATTCTTACTGCCTTACCTTTATTAACGCTTCCTGCAATTAAATACTGGCTGCCCTGGTTTACGCTCTCTAAAATATTTTTATCAGGACTATAGCTGTCTATAAGACCGAGTCCTTTTTTTGTTAGAACGAAAACAGGTATTTTCATTGAAAGCTGCATTATTGCCCTCTTACCTGCTATTTCTCTCAGCTCCTCGGAAGCGCAGCTCCAGACAATGTCAGTATTTTCCACTATTTCCATAATCCTGTTCCTGTCTATGCCGGTAGTGCAGATTGCCAGGGATGTCAAAGATATCCCCAGGTTTTTCTCCATTTTTCTTAAAATATTTAACGGAACATCCATTGATGCGTTAATTGTAACTGCAATATTTCTATAACCTGAATCAGCCGCTTTTTCTACACCTTCTAACTGGTTAATAGTGCCGTCCTCAAACACGACATGCGCGCCTGTTTTTTCCAGTTTTTTTATTACTCCTTCAATAGAAGACGTATGAAAAATACCGTTCATCCTCGCCCCTATTCCCTGCACAACTTCCGGTTTATCTGCAATTACCGTGCCGGCTCCGTCACATACAACAACAGCGGCATCAACTGCCCCTTTTCTTAAAGCATACATTAGAATTTCAGAAGCGCCAAAAGGTATTGAAATATTACTGCCCCATAAAACGCGCTTCCCGGTAAAAAACCCAAATTCAGATATCTTGGATTCTATTGCTTCTTTAATAATTCCCCTGACTGAAGAAGTATCATCGTGTGAATTTATACCCCTGTATAAAGCTCCTGCAAGCGGGCAATATTTCATATATGGTTTTGTAACCTTGATTACTCTGCCGTTCGATATGGCAACATAAGAAGAATAAAACCTTATTATATGAATGTCTTTAGGATAACTATCAATATAACTGTTATTTATAATATATTTTTTAACGGCTTCTATATCCCTGCTTTTTCCTGGTAAAACTTTAATTATGCCGGTCACTTTTCTTCTTCCAGCTCTCTCTCAAGCGTTTTCCATATATTTCCCAGCTGTTCCGTAACCTTGTTATTCGTATATTCTATTACCGTTTTTCCATTTACAACTGATTCCACTACGGACCTGTTAAATTCTATCTTACCAAGAATTTCGATATTTTTGTCTTTAGACCACTTCTCTATTTTTCCGGTTACATCGGGATTCAAATCATACTTATTTATTATAATCCTGGCTTCTATATTAAAATGATTGGTAACATCAAGAAGCCTCTTCGCATCATGCAAACCTGACAGTGTAGGCTCAGTTACCATAACCACGCAATCCACACCTGTTATAGAAGCGATTACCGGACAGCCGATACCGGGAGAGCCGTCTATAATAACCCATTTATAATTTCTATCTTCAGCAATCTCCTTCGCCTTCTGACGAACCAGTGAAACAAGCTTCCCTGAATTTTCCTCAGCAATACCCAGACGAGCGTGAACCATCGGACCAAAACGTGTTTCCGAAACAAACCACTTACCTGAAATATTTTCTTTCATTTCTATTGCATTTTCAGGACAGGCATAACTGCAGAACGCACATCCCTCACAGGAAACGGGGTCTATGGTAAAATCATCCTTCACGGCATCAAATCTGCATACCTTTTTACATATGCCGCAGTCTATACATTTATCCTTATGCGTGAAAGCTGTAAATCCGCTTTTAAATATATGTGATTTTTTAATCTCGGGATCAAGCAGCAGGTGAAGGTCCGCCGCATCAACGTCACAGTCTGCTATAACTTTGTCTTTAGCCATTGCTGCTAATGAGCCGGTAATAACCGTCTTACCTGTTCCCCCTTTTCCGCTTATAATTACTATCTGTTTCATTTCGCTATCCCTGTAAAATTCTCCTGCCTCATTCAGCTTAATATCATTTTATTTTTTGTTATTTATAATAGCTTCTATTTTTTTATATAAATCCCGGAATTTATTTTTATATTCAGGCAAAACTTCTACAATAACATCTCCGCCCGAGTAAATCTCCGCTATCCTTCTATCAAAAGGTATCTTCATAAGCACAGGTATATTCTCTTCTGCACAATAATTTTCTACCTTTTTATTGCCCAGGTCGGAACGGTTAATAATTACACCGGATGGAATTCCTAATTTCTTAACCACCCCAATAGCCAGTGAGAGATCATTTAAACCAAATGGGGTAGGTTCTGTTACAAGAATTATGAAGTCAGTGTCCTTAATTGCCGTAATTACCGGACAGGATGTCCCCGGAGGAGCATCGATTATTACCGTTTTTTTCTTATCAATATACTTTTTTACTTCTCTAATAACCGGGGGAGACATCATCATGCCAATATTTAACCTGCCATGCACGAAATCAGTGCCGCCTTTTCTCCCGGCTTCAATAATACCTATCTCTTTATTTTTTTCATCTATAGCTTTAAGGGGACAGAAATACGAACACGAACCGCATCCATGACATAATTCAGGAAAAACTATAACTTTTTTATTAACAACTGCAATAGCATTATATGCACATACTTCCTGGCAGCGCCCGCACCCATCACATTTATCATCATTTACCTGCGGAATAGGAATTGAAACTTTTCTCCTGCTTTCAATATCAGGCTTTACGAAAATATGGCAGTTGGGTTCTTCGACATCACAATCTATAAGCCGGGTATTAGCAAGTGACAGAGCCAGATTAACAGCTACAGTCGTTTTTCCTGTTCCGCCTTTGCCGCTGGCAACAGATATTATCACTACACTGCTCTCTTTCTTTAATTTCCTCTGCCCATACCAAAATGAGAATTAACATCAGGGCTGCCTGTTTCTTTATATTCTCCCTTTTTAAATTTATCTATAACGTCCTTTATAATACCGCTGGCTCCGGAATAAATTTTTATGGAAGCAGCAGATAAAACCCTGAAAGCATTGGGTCCGATATTACCGCTTATTACCGCGTCTATACCCTTATCAGAAATTTTTTGTGCTGCCTGTATACCGGCACCTCCGCCTGCCGTGCTGCTTTCATTATTGACAGCTTCAAAATCTCCACTATCGGTATCGTAAATAATATAATAAGGACACCTTGCAAACCTCTGGTCCACTTCTGACCGTAACGTATCACCGCCAGAAGAAATAGCAATTTTCATTTTCTCTCCTTCTTATTTAAATCAATAATTATTTGAATGTAACCAATCTCTTGCCGCACTGGGGACATTTTATCTTACTCAATCTATATTCCTGTGTCTTCTCATCCAGGTCTTCCTTTTTAATACGATAATGATATGTTCCCTTAAGGCACTTTGTCTTTATAATATCCTTATCCGAAATATAATTGCCGCCTTCAAATCTCAATGCCTTGCCTTCAACTATTGCTGTTATAATTTTTTTCCTTGCCGATTTCAGCAATCTCTGAAAAGTAGACCTCGATATACCCATAAATCTGGCAGCATCTTTCTGGTCCAGCCCCTGCCTGTCCTTTAAGTTAAGAGTCTCAATCTCTTCAAGCGTCAGCACGATTTCATCTATCTTTTCCAGCGTAACACCGTGCGGCTTATAATATACGAACAATGGCACCGTATTAACTATCTTATTGATTGCCGGTCTTGCTGACATCTTTACTCCCTCGCCATTTTTGTTCCGCACTTAGGACAGCTTATCCTGTAGCATGGTTCTCCCGGCCTATGCTCAATTGTGGTTCCGCACTTCGGGCAGACACATCTTCCGCCAGGTCCTAAATTCTGTCCTCCCATTCTGCCTCTTCCGCCGCCCCGGCCCAATCCTCTTCCGGTCCCGGGTCCCTGACCTGCCGGTCCTGTTCCATCTCCTCCTGGCATTTATAACACCTCTCTTAAAATAATTAAAAATTTTTTATTATTAAATACTTAATTCAGTTATTTATATTTCAGTCTTTTCAATACCGTATCCCTTACCCATGCCAGGCTTGCAGATACCTTCGCTTCCTTTAAGGGAACCATCTTTTATCCCGGCTATGGCTTCTTCAACCTTTCCCTCAACGCCAAGTATGGTTTTTATACCTTCGCGGTTAAAATGGCCTTTCGCTCTCATTCCCATTCCACCGGCTATTATACAATTTATTCCCATCTTCCCAAGGTAACGCGGAAGAAAGTTGGGATGGTGTCCCGGATTTTCTATAATCTTTTTACCGGCCAGTTCGCCATTTTTAACTTCGATAATAGTAAACTGAGGGCATCTTCCAAAATGAGGTGAAACCATATCCCCGTCAGTTGATATAGCAATTTTCATATTCCACTACCTCCCGGCTTAAAATAATATTCCATATCATTACGGACAACACGCTCTATTTCGCCCATGTCCAGCAATTTACCAGTAAATTTTATCACTTCATTAATATTTAAACCAAGAGAAAAAGCTATTTCCTTAATCCTCACCGGCCTTCTTTTAAGCAACTCTATTATTTCCTTCTCAATTCCTGCCATATTACTATTATATTTCTTACGGCTTATTTCACCTATTATTTTTGCTTTATTACCAAGAATTTTCTTTATTTCATTTAACCTTTTCATCTGAGGTATTTTCACGGGATTCCTTCCCATTCGCTCTTCCAGTGACCTTACCGGCGTGTTTAAATGAATCTTCTCAATATTATCTCCCATGCTTTCTATTACGCTCTTAAATTTATGCGCATTTTCCAGGTCATCATTTACTTTTTCCATTAACATTATTTCCAGCCATATATTTCCGCTAAATCTCTCCATTAACTTTTTTAAGCCCTTTATATTTTTATCAAAATTAATTCCTTTTGAAGGACGGTTTATCTTCTTAAACATTCTGTCATCAGTTGCATCAAGAGAAACCTTTATCAAATCTGCTCCGCTTATATCATCAATAACCTCATCAAAACTGAGAATTCCCCCGCTGGTAAGAACAGCTACGGGAATGTTTGAATTTTCCTTTGCAATAGCGATAAGCCTCCCG
Organism: Actinomycetota bacterium; assembly: GCA_034660395.1. Classification (GTDB taxonomy): domain Bacteria; phylum Actinomycetota; class Humimicrobiia; order Humimicrobiales; family Humimicrobiaceae; genus JAQVEM01. Next base: position 5,088 of record JAYEJA010000056.1, on the reverse strand, counting down.
ATATCACTATTAAGCGTCGGCTCGCCCGAACCGGAAAAAGTTATATAATCAATATACGGATAACTTTTTATCTTTTTTGTAAGCTCATCTTTGAATTCCTCAAAGTTAATATCGACATACTTCTTTCTCTCTATAGTTTTATTTGTAGTTTTACCAAGCTGGCAATATATGCAATCATACACACATACCTTAAGCGGAATCAGATCCACTCCAAGAGAATAGCCAAACCTTCTTGACAACACCGGCCCATAAAACAACTTATTCTCACTCTCCTATCACCAGAATACATCTTTTTTATTAAACATTTAAAAAATATAAATTTATTCCCTGATTTTTATTACATTAACAATTAAATATTCTTCCTGGCAGATCAAACAGCAATCTATTTTCTGGCTGAAAAATAGACCTTATTACATTCTAAGCCGGGGGTAATTTTATTATTTTATCAGCTATATGACTGAAGGCCTCACTTACGGGAGTACCATTTTTATAATTCTTTAAATATACATTTCCTTCATCGCTCATGCTCATTACTTTATTGTCGTAGGGAATCCTTCCCAGAAACTCGACATCCATTTCTTCAGCAACATGCTGGCCGCCGCCTGTTTTAAAAATGTCTATTCTCTGCCCGCAGTGGGGACAGATAAATCCGGACATATTTTCTATAACTCCTATAAACGGTATTTTTAACTGCTGCGCAAACCTTATACTCTTTCGGGCATCCATTGTAGCCATACTCTGAGGGGTAGTAACCACGATACCCCCATCAAGATCAGTTATAAGCTGGGCTATACTCAGCGGCTCATCTCCCGTACCCGGCGGTGAGTCAATAATCATATAATCGATATCGCCCCAGTTAACATCGCTTAAAAATTGCCTGATTAACTTCATTTTTAAAGGACCCCTCCAGATAACCGGGCTGTCTTCTTTTTCCAGAATTGAAGCAGTGCTTACCACTTTCATATCCCCGAAAGCTGTAATAGATTCTATTCTATCATCTTTACCTGAGAGTCTTTGTTTCTCAAGACCCATTATCTTTATTACATTAGGGCCATGAATATCTACATCAAGAATAGCTACCTTATATCCTTTTGTCTTTATTCGATAGGCCAGATTTACCGATACGGTTGTTTTACCAACGCCTCCCTTGCCGCTAAAAACCATAAACTTATTTTTCACTCCGGACATGTTTCTGGCAACTTCGTCATTTATTTTTCCTTCGCCCATTTATTTATCCTTCAATAATTTTTAGTAAGTATAGATATATGTCTTCCTTAAAGCAACTTATTCTTTATTGCTATATCCTATACTTCCTTCTTATATTTTTTACTTATTTTTTATCCTTTTTTTCTTTGGAAAGTTCATCCATTCTCATCTTTATTTCGTCTAACTGGCTCTGTAAAACCCCGGATTCCCTCTTTAACATTTCTTTTTCCTGTTCCGGTTCTACATCGGGAACATAAGGATTCCCGAATGCGTCAGCTCCTGCAGGATAGCCGGCATTATATCTGCCCCATCCGGGGAAGCCTGATACATAGTATCTGTTTCTATAGCCGCGGCCGCCGAATCCGCCTCTGAAACCTCTGCCGCCGAATCCGCCTCTGAAACCTCTGCCGCCGAATCTACCGCCGTAAGCATTCATGTATCCCGGAGTATTATAGCCGGCGCAATATCCGCCTGCTCTTCCAGTCATTGGGCCCGTTCCTTCGGGTCCTGTTCCATCACCCCATGGCATTTTATTTACCTCCCTTTTATTATAGTTTCATTTAATTCAATAAACAAATCAACCCATTTAATAAATATGGGTATATGTTCATAAATATTCTAATGAACATACACCCATAAGTCAAGATTATAAAATTATAGAAAATTAGCTAAATTAGCCATAATAAACCCAAAAAGTCTTTTAATATCAGCTTTTTTATAGCCGGGCTGCTACCATTCCCTTATAAGATCCACTTTCTCCTTAAGACCTTCTTTTTCAATAAAACTTTTTATCTCGCTTCCCTTTATCTTAAAATCAGGGTCAATCTCACTTAAGGGCACCATTACGAATTTCCTCTCTTCTATTCGCGGGTGAGGTATGGTTAAAAATTCTGAATTTATAGACATATCTCCATAATATAATATATCTATATCAATGGCTCTCGGACCATATCTCTTATTGTTTCTGTTTCCAAAGCCGGACTCAACTTTCTTTAAATACCCCATTACCCCGAAGGGGCTGGTTTTATCACTCACCTTTGCTTTCAATACAATATTATAAAAGCTGTTCTGCTCTTTAAAATACATTGGCTCTGTTTCATAAATAGAGGATACTTCAATTATATCAATATTCTTACCGGCACCAATCATACCGGCTGCCTTTCTTAAATTCTTCTCCCTGTCCCCGATATTTGACCCCAGCGACATATAAACATCCAGCCTGCCTCCTTTGCCGCCTTTCATTCTTTCACCTTCCATATTTTTCATACTTTTTTTATCAATCACATACTCAATTCCCACAGATTCAAGATTCTCTTTTATCGGCGGTGAGGTTTTTTCTACTTCTACCGACACTTTCTCCACCACAGTTGATACCTTCATAATCTCTACTGCTATTTTTTGGGATAAGGTTTCAAGAAGGTTAAAACTCCTGCTGCTGTTTATATCCTTTAGGACTTTGATTACTTTTGAATAATTCAGGGTATCTTCCAGTTTATCGCTGCCCGAAAGATTCTTCCTATCAAAAATAATCTCTATATTAAAACGAAAATTCTGGCCATCTTTTTTTTCTATTTCCCTAACACCATGATAACCGAATAAGTTAAGGTTTTCTATCTTTATTTTAAACATCCTGAAAAGTTAATATTTCCAAAAATTATAAAAAATGGCTCTGCTTTTAAAACCCGCCGGTTATCCTGCCGGCGACCTCAATCGCCCTCATCGTCTCCTTTACATCGTGTACCCTTAAAATACTAACCCCGTTCATAATAGAATAAACTGCCGCAGCAATACTCCCCTCTAGCCGCTCATCAACAGGTAAATCAAGAATACTTCCAATAAAAGATTTCCTTGAAGCTCCAATCATAACCGGGTAGCCCAGCATCGTAAATTCCTTTATCTTGTTTAATATTTCAAGGTTGTGCTCAAGTGTCTTTCCGAACCCTATCCCCGGGTCTATGATTATCTTCCCGGGGCTGATACCGCATTCCAGCGCTTTAGCCGTCTTATCTTCAAGAAAGTCATAGATTTCATCTATTACATTATCATACTGCGGATTCTTCTGCATATTTTCGGGAGCTCCCTTAATATGCATGATAATTATTGAAACGTCTCTTTTTGCGATGACATCCGCCATATCCCTGCCGGCAGAAAGACCGCTTACATCATTTATTATATGCGCTCCTTCTTCTATCGCTTTTTCTGCCACCATTGGTTTTGAGGTATCAGCAGATATTAAAATATTATAATTCTTCTTTACATGTTGTATTACCGGAATTATCCTGTCCATTTCCTCTTCGGGATTCACCGGCTTGGAACCGGGCCTGGTTGACATGCCCCCCACATCAATTATATCTGCTCCTTCACCTACTATATTCTCCACCCTTTTGTATGCTTTTTCTTTTTCAAAATAAAACCCGCCGTCATAAAAAGAATCAGGGGTAACATTTAATACCCCCATTACGATTACTTTCTTATCCAGATTAAATTTCCTGGTACCAATTTCAAGCAGGTTATTTTTTGATTTTTTTTCCATTTTATCCATATAAGTTTTTAAATTACCGGATAATTCTTTTAATCCAAACGGCTGTGTACTGATTTTTTCAATAAGATTTTCTATTCCTTTGTTTGTACCCTGGACAATAACATCTGTTTTTTTACTATTTCCTTTAATGGTATCCCACGAAGTGACGACATCTCCGCCTCTTGCAAGCATTTCCTGCTTTAATATATTTGCAGCCAGAGGGTTTACACCCCTAATTTTCAGAGAAACCGGAAAGATTTTATCTATCATTAGATTTGAGCCATCAGGTGAAGCTCCCATCTTACTGTATTCTTTTAATCCTTCCTCCCTGTTTTTTATATTTAATGCCCTTATTTTAAATTTCATATACTATTTATTCTGTTTTATTAGTGACATAGCTTCAGACCTTGAAGCCTGATTTTCCCTGAACAGGCCCCTGACAACAGAAGTAACAGTTATTGTTCTCGGCTTTTTTACGCCTCTCATGCTCATACATAGATGTTCTGCCTCAACTACGACCATGACACCCCTTGGATTAATTTTTTTCATAATGGTATCTGCTACTATGGAAGTTAACCTTTCCTGTACCTGAAGCCTCCTGGCAACTATATCCAGGACCCGTATAAGCTTGCTCAGCCCGATAATTTTTCCGCTTTTATTGGGAATATAAGCTACATGCGCCTTACCTGTAAAAGGCACCATGTGGTGTTCACATACTGAATAGAAAAGAATATCCTTAATCAGGATTATTTCATCATGGCCTTCATCAAACATAGGCTCCAGTTCTATGGAAGGGTCTCTGCCTATACCGCTGAATATTTCTTCATACATGTCTGCAACTCTTCGCGGGGTCCCTCTAAGGCCTTCCCTGTCTGCATCTTCCCCTATACCTTTTAATATCAGTCTTATTCCTTCTTCTATCTTCTGCCTATCCACCATTAAACTCCCGTCCCGGGTTAATATTAAATTTAATTATTATTATAAGATTATAAATAACAAAACCCACCCAAAAAAATGTTAAAAAATGATAACACCCCGCCATATTTTTAATCCTGCAACTTAAAAAGCTAATTTATACTGTTGCTGTTATAATACTTTAAATCCTGTGTGTAATATGCCTGGCTACCTTTAGAATATTTTAAATAAAATTATTTCTTACCGGACGGTTTCGCTTTTTTCTTTTTTGAGCTTTTCTTTGACTTTTTTTTGGAAACATCCCGCGCCCTGCTCTCATATTCCAGGCGCTCTACTCTTTTTACTTTCTTGCTCTCCACCTTCGACAATATTTTAAGTATCTCTTCCCTTGTCAGAGTTTCCTTCTTCATTAATTTTTGGGCCAGGGTATTAAGATTTCCCTTATT
>JAYEJA010000055.1:0-3381 GCA_034660395.1 Actinomycetota bacterium | reverse complement strand
GAGATGCTTTAAGATTGGATAAAAAAGATTTTACAGTTATTACAGTTGCAGAACTTATCAAAAGAAAAAATATATATGATATTATTGCTGCAATAGCATCTTTGTCTGATAAAATAAGACTAATAATTGTAGGAAATGGTACTCTTTGGAAAGAACTTAAGGATTATGTCAAAAATGAAGGACTACCAAAGAAAGTGTTATTTTTAGGTAGAAAAACAGACATCCCGGAACTTCTTTATATTTCAGATTTATTTGTAATGACTTCATTGCATGAAGGACTTCCAAAAGCAATGATGGAAGCGATGGCTATGGAAAAGCCTATTGTTGCCTATAATATAAGAGGGGTGAGAGACCTTGTTGTTGATGGCAAAACTGGTTTTCTTGTTCCTTTCGGAGATGTTAAGAGCTTAGCTGAAAAGATTTTATTTTTTTATGAACATCCTGATATTTGTAAAGAAATGGGGAAAAAAGGAAGAGAAAAGATAGAGCAAGAATTCAGTTTAAATGTTATAATGGAACAAATGAAAAATCTATATATTGAAATATTGGAGGCATAAATGAATATTTTAGTTACTGGCGGTGCAGGTTTTATTGGCTCAAATGTTGTTGCTGCTCTTGTAGAAAAAGGGTATAAAGTGGTTGTGGTAGACGATCTTTCCACAGGGAAAAAGGAAAATCTTAATCCAGATGTGCAGTTCTTTAATATAGATTTAAGAGATAAAGATGCTCTTAACAAAGTTTTTCAAAAGATTAAGCCAGAGGTAATCTATCATACAGCTGCACAGATTGACGTGAGGAAATCCGCTGCCGATCCTACATTTGATGCATCTGTAAACATTATTGGTTCAATTAACTTATTTGAACTTGCTTTGAAGTATAATGTCAGGAGAATTATTTTCTCTTCAACAGGTGGTGCATTGTATGGCGAGCCAGAGAGTTTGCCGGCAGGTGAAGATACGCTGATTGCGCCACTTGCTCCATATGGTGTTTCTAAATATTGTACGGAGCAGTACCTCAATTATTTTAAAAGAATGTATGAAATAGAGAGAGTTATTTTAAGATATGCAAATGTGTACGGGCCAAGGCAGGATCCCTTGGGTGAAGCAGGCGTTATTGCAATATTTACCGGAAGGATTTTGAATGGGGAAAATCCTATTATTTATGGAGATGGCAACCAAACAAGGGATTATGTATATGTAGATGATATTGTAAAAGCAAATTTACTTGCAATGGATGGCAAGCAAGGAATATATAACATCGGGACGGGCATAGAAACACCCGTAAATGAGTTGGTAAAAATGTTTTCCACTGTTTTAAATAAAGATATTAAACCTGTGTATGAGCCTCCAAGAAAAGGAGAGGTGCAGAGGATTTCACTTGATGGGACAAAAGCGAATAAAGAATTAGGTTTTATACCTCAATTTTCTTTAGAAGAAGGATTAAAAAAGACAATTAAGTGGTATGAGGAGAATAATAATTTATAAGAGAGTAGTTGGAAAAATATGAAAATTCAATTTATAATGAAAAAAATCTTTGATAAGGTTGTTGCATTTATTGCTTTAATTATATTATCCCCGCTGTTTTTAATTGTGGCGGTTCTTATTAAGATTGATTCAAAGGGGCCTGTATTCTTTATGCAGGAAAGAGTGGGGAAGAACGGGAAGATTTTTAAAACATTCAAATTCAGGACGATGGTTATTGGTGCAGATGAAAAAACAAAAGGTGTTTACATCGATAAAGAAAATCCGTATGTTACAAGAATGGGGAAGTTTTTAAGGCGGTCAGGTATAGATGAGCTGCCGCAGGTGATAAATGTACTTAAAGGAGATATGAGCTTTGTAGGGCCTCGTCCTACTTTGGAATATCAAAAAAGGAAGTATAATGATTTTCAGAAGAAGAGGTTATTAATGAAGCCAGGCATTACAGGATGGGCATTAGTAAACGGCAGAAATTTGCTTACCTGGCCTGAACGGATAAAATTAGATGTGTGGTATGTGGAGCACTGGAGCTTTTGGCTGGATTTGAAGATTTTGTTTAAGACTGTATGGGTAGTTGCAAGAGGAGAAGGGCTGTATGCAGGCAGAGAGACGGATGAAATTGCAAAGGCAGACGATAAAGGAAATGAAAAATAAAATTTATATTATTGGTGCTGGTGGACATGGGCAGGTGGTCTTGGATACTTTACTGCAAAGCGGTTTATCCCCTGTTGGTTTTCTCGATGATAATGTGCCTGTCGGGGAAAAAATTCTTGATATTCCCGTTATTGGCAAAATTTCTTTAGCAAAGAATTTGGACGGGCAATTTATTGTCGCTATTGGTGATAATACAATGAGAAAGAGAATTGTTGGGATGTTGCAGTTCTCAGATGAGAAGTATTTTTCAGTGATACATCCCTCTGTTATTCTTAGCAAAAATGTAAAAATTGGAGTCGGCAGTATGATTATTGGTGGAGTCGTGATAAATATAGGAACTGTTATAGGAAAACACACCATAATAAACACATCAGTTTCTATTGACCATCATAATATAATTGGTGATTTTGTTCATATTGCGCCAGGTGTCCATACCGGGGGCAATGTTATTGTAAAAGATGGGGCTTTTGTTGGGTTAGGTTGTTCTGTTATTTCTGGCAAAGAAATTGGTAAATGGGCAGTTGTTGGGGCTGGCGCTGCAGTGATATCTAATGTGCCAGATCATTCGGTTTCTGTTGGAGTACCTGCAAAAGTAATTAAGGGGCAAGTGTGAAAGTACCGTTATCTAAGCCATGGATTACTGAAGAGGAGATTAAAGCAGTCGAGGAAGTATTAAGAACGCCAAATTTAAGTTTAGGACCAAAACTTCCTGAATTTGAAGGGATGCTTGCTGGAGTTGCTCAAAGGAAATATGCAGTTGCTGTAAATAGCGGGACAAGTGCACTACATCTTATTATTCACTCTCTTGGGGTTAAAGATGGAGACGAAGTTATTACCACGCCTTTTAGCTTCATTTCTTCTTCTAACTGCATTCTGTTTGAAAGAGCAAAGCCCGTGTTTGTGGATATAAGAAAAGATACATACAATATAAACCCTGATTTAATAGAGAGTGCAATCACAGGGAGGACAAAAGCAATTATTGCTGTGGATGTATTTGGGCAGCCTGCCGAATGGGATAAATTAACTGCAATTGCTAAAAAACATCATTTATACTTAATTGAAGATTCAGCTGAAGCGATTGGTTCTGAGTATAAAGGTAAAAGAGCAGGGAGTTTTGGTGACGCAGCAATATTTGCATTCTACCCTAATAAGCAAATAACAACTTGCGAGGGAGGAGTTATTGTAACGGACAATGAAAATGTTGCGCTGCTTTCAAAAAGTATGAGAAATCAGGGAAGAGGTGAAGGTG
>JAYEJA010000054.1:0-62779 GCA_034660395.1 Actinomycetota bacterium | reverse complement strand
GTCAAATAAGTCTTTGGGAGAAGTTAACAAGAAAGCGTAGTGCGGGAAATCCGCATGCTGCGTTTGATGTGGCGGGAGCTGGAAACGTACTGATGAGTCAGTGGCGCGCCAGTTCTCGACCCTACCAATTTGGAACTTAATAAAAAAATCATAAAAGAAGGAGTGAATAATGGAAGAAAAAATAAAAGATGAAGAAAAATATAAAAAGGCGAAAAAGAGGGTTGAGGAAATCAAGGGATTTTATGCACACCTTTTTTCCTACATCGGGGTAAATATAGTTCTTATTGTAATCGATGTCGTTACAGGACCATGGAACTGGTGGTTTTACTGGGTAACGGTTTTCTGGGGAATCGGCGTTTTCTGGCACTTCATGGGAGTTTTCGTTTTTCATAAGATAACCGGCTCTTCCTGGGAGGAAAAAAAGATAAAAGAAATAATGGATGGAATGGATAGCAAGGAAAAAGATAAGAAGCAGTAATATAAATAAAGTTAGTATCCTTTTTGCCAGAGGCCGGAGGTATTCCCGGGGAGCACCGTCAACTATGGATAAATAACAAATTGTCGCTATAGATTTTTATTAATCACCTTCTTATTTATATTATACTATGGTTGAAAAGGTTCGTGTCAGTTATTTATAGGGTGAATTTAAAAGGATTGAAGTCAAAATAATCGGAAAATAATACGGGAAAATAATTTCCAGAGATGTTAAAATAAAAAAAATGTCTTAAGGTCTTTTTAGCCTCTTAAAGTTAAGTGACGGAATTGATTTTAAAATAAATGGAAAGGTTGTTATGGATATTACTGAAAATTATGAATATGGCGGATGGAAAAAATGTGTACGTATTGCTAATGAAGAGATGGAAGCGGTAATTTTAACCGACGTTGGACCAAGGATTATACGGTTCGGCTTTATAGATGGTATAAATATTCTGGGAGAGAATAAGGAGCAGCAGGGAAAAACCGGAGGAGATGAGTGGATGATTTATGGGGGCCACAGACTGTGGCATTCTCCGGAAGATATTATCCGTACATATTCTCCGGATAACGGCCCGGTCAATTACGAGCTGGATGGCGAAACGCTGAAAATGGTGCAGGATGTGGAAGATAAAACAGGCATCCGGAAAGAGATGGAAATAACATTCGGTAAGAAAAATAATGTAAAAATATTACACCGGCTGGTTAATAAAAGCCAATGGGGGATAGAGGCAGCACCCTGGGCAATTACGGTGATGGCAAAAGGCGGAAGGGCAATAATACCGCAGGAGCCGTACAGGGCAGGGGATGCGGATCTAAAGCCGGCACGTTCGCTGGTTCTCTGGCCCTATACCAGGATGGCTGATTCCAGATTTATCTGGGGTAATAAATTTATCCAGGTGGGGCAGGTTCCAGGTGCAGAAGAAAAGCAGAAGATTGGTGTACTGAATACAGCCGGCTGGTTTGCCTATAGTCTTAAAGAGTGCCTTTTTATTAAAAGTTATAAACATAAACCCGATGCAAAGTATCCAGATTTTGGCGCAAACATAGAAGTCTATACTGATTCAGAGGTGCTGGAAATGGAAACACTCGGTGGTCTTGGCATGATACCCCCGGGGGGCAGCGCCGAACATATTGAAGAGTGGCATATCTTCAGGGAAGAAATGAAAGAGGATGAGGAATTTCTGGAGAAGAAATTAATGCCGATAGTAAAAGAATTATAGTAATCTATAGTGAATCCCACTTATAATATACAAAGAAAATATCTTTAGCATTATGCAGTTATTAAATGATTAAGATGCAGATATGACAGCATGAGGTTAGGGTAATTTTATTTATACTATTTATTTCTTCTCTGCCATCTTGTTTTTTTAAGCATTTTTTTATGCTTTTTCTTTCTCATTTTTTTTCTTCTCTTTTTAATAACCGAGCCCATGATATACGCCCCTGGTTCAACTGTGTGTTTATAAAATAAATGAATTTATACATTTTACCTGCTATACGGGTAAGTTATTATACCAGAAATGGTTGTGTTGTTGTATTATTTAATTTAAAAATTTTTTAATTAAATCAATTAGCAGCTATTAATTGTTTTTTTAGGGAATTTGATGGCAATTTCGTAATGGAAATGATGCATCTGAATTATAAAAAAAACGATTTTCAGGTTATCTATTGTAATTTAGTTTTAAAAAGTTAAAATTTTACAAATTAAGCAAAAACGCATATTGACATACAATATATAGTATATTATTATAATTATGTACACAATATATGTTAAGAAGATGAAGTTCCCCCTGAGCAGATAAGCGGCAGATTTTGGAGAGTAAAAAGAAATTATGGTGCGAATATTAATGTTTTTCTTGCTCTCTTTATTCCGGGCCCGGGGTTTTAAATAATTATCCGATTGTTTCTTCTGTATTATTAATTAAAAGGTTATGGAGGTGCCGGTTAATGGAAGCCGAAGATACGAAAAAGAAGGTTAATAAAAAACAAAAGAACAGTTATTACCTGAGTAAAAAAGTTAATCTATCTGAAAATGCCGTTAAGGTTCTGGAAAGAAGGTACCTTAAAAGAGATGAGAAAGGAGTTTTACTCGAAACCCCGAGAGATATGTTTGTAAGAGTTGCGAGGAATGTTGCGTTGGCAGAAGGGAAGTACGGCAGGACAGAAGAGGAAGTAGGAGAGATAGAAAAGCAGTTTTTTGACATAATGGCAGACCTTGATTTTTTGCCGAATTCACCAACCCTTATGAATGCGGGTAAAGAGCTCCAGCAGCTGTCGGCATGTTTTGTTCTGCCGGTAGGCGATTCCATGACTGCTATTTTTGAGGCGCTGAAGGAAACAGCACTGATTCAGAAGTCCGGAGGGGGAGTCGGGTATTCATTTTCTAACATCAGGCCTAAAAACGATGTGGTACTCTCTACAAAAGGAGTTTCAAGCGGTCCGATATCTTTTATGACGGTGTTTAATGCAGCTACAGATACCATCAAGCAGGGCGGTACAAGAAGAGGAGCTAATATGGGAATCTTAAGAGTGGACCATCCCGATATTCTTGATTTTATAACTTCAAAGGAAGATAACGAAAAATTAACTAACTTCAATATATCGGTAGGAGTAACCGAAAAGTTTATGAAGGCGGTTGAAAATGATGAGGAGTATGAAATCGTAAACCCCAGGACAAAGGAAGTAGTAGATAAGTACAAGGCAAAGGAAGTATTCAGTAAAATTGTTGAAAATGCATGGAAGAGCGGTGACCCGGGCATTGTATTCCTGGACAGGTTAAATAAAGATAACCCCACCCCGAATATGGGACAGATTGAAAGCACCAATCCATGCGTTTCAGGTAAAACTTTAATTTCTACCGACAGGGGCTTTATCAAAGCAGGGGATTTGTATGAGATGATAAAGGCCGGCGAAAATGTAAGTATGCTTTTTGATAAGAGAGCTCTGGAATATAAGGTTTCAAAAGAATTTTCAGATAAAAATTTGGATATTTTTAAGAATGAGAACATAAAATCCTGGAATAGGGGAAAAAAGGATACATATAGATTGAAAACTTACTCAGGTTATGAAATCGAAGCTACCCCGGAGCATAAAGTATTGACTACAAATGGATATAAAGAACTTATAGAACTTAAAAAGGATGATGAGGTGCTAATCCAGCCGCTGGGTAAATTTGTGGCAAACAGAAAAATATTTAGTAACGGGAAAGTTAAGGAATTGAATAGTTTTACAAAAAGAAAGATCCTTGATTTACCTGAATACTGGTCCTGCGAGCTTGGAGAAATTTTAGGATGGTTAATTGGTGACGGCTGGCTAAGAGATGACAGGGTCGAATTTACTTTTGGGCATGAAGACAGAGAACTTGCTTCATATTTTAATCAGATTATAAGCAGATGGTATAACTATAATGTAAAGGAAATAATAAGGGAAAATGGAGTAATAAATCTATCATATCATTCAAAGGGGTTTGTTGAATTTTTTAAAGAATTAGGAGTTAAGGCATGTACTTCCCGTCAAAAAGAAGTACCGGAAAGTTTGATGCGTGCTCCTAAAGAAGCTTCGGTTGGATTTCTAAAAGGAATTTTTAGCTCGGATGGAAGTATAGATGATACGGATGGAACTATAAAGATAAGCTCGTCTTCTAAAAAATTATTAAAGGGCGTTCAAATGCTGCTGTTAAACCTGGGAATCAAGTCCAATATTTTAACCAGGAAATATTCATTCTCAAAGAACTTTTCTTATACCAATAAAGAAGGAGAACATAAAAGCTATAAAGCCGGGGATGATAATTACTTCGGGCTTTTTATATCCGGGGGTGTCTCCAAGAAAAGATTCCAAAAAGAGGCAGGTTTCCTGCTGGAAAGAAAAGAAAAATTACTTAAGTCATTCAAATTTGAAAAACTTTCTTCTAAAAATTACTATAATGAATTCATTGATAGAGTTGAGGAAGTAAAGTATGCAGGCAGGAAAGAGGTTTTTGATTTTAATGAACCTGTAAGTAATTCATATATTGCAAATGGGATTGTTGTCAGAAATTGCGGCGAACAGCCCCTGCTTCCCTATGAGGCATGTAATCTGGGATCCATAAATCTGGCAAACATGGCTAAGGAAGAAGAGGGTATAAAACAGGTAGATTATGACAGGTTAAAAAGAATTGTTCATATTTCCGTAAGATTTCTGGATGATGTAATAGATATGAGCAGGTATCCGCTTGAGAAGATAGAGCAAATGTCGCGGGGGAACAGGAAAATTGGACTTGGTGTCATGGGCTATGCTGATCTACTGATTGTTCTTGGTATTCCTTACGATAGTGAGGAAGCTCTTGAGCTTGCGCAGAAAATTATGAGTTTCATACAGGATGAATCTAAAAATGCATCAAAAGAGCTGGCAAAAGAGAAAGGCGTCTTCCCTAATTTTAAAGGCAGTGTGTATGACAGCCCTGATGGATATGAGATAAGGAATGTAACTACGACAACCATTGCCCCTACAGGCACCCTGAGTATTATTGCCGATTGTTCAAGCGGGGTAGAACCATTGTTTGCCATATCGTTTGTTAAAAATGTTATGGATAATGACAAATTGGTGGAGCTTAATAAATATTTTAAGAAGATAGCAATTGACGAGGAATTTTTCAGTGAAGATTTAATGGAAAAGATATCCGAAAAGGGCAGCCTGAAAGATATTGAAGAAGTGCCGAAGGAATACAAGAGGATATTTGTTACGGCGCATGAGATATCCCCGAAATGGCATGTGAGAACCCAGGCAACATTCCAGAAGTATGTGGACAATGCAGTTTCAAAGACGGTAAATTTTTCCAGTGATGCAACCGTTCAGGATGTTGATGCATCATATATGTTAGCATATAGACTGGGATGCAAGGGAATAACTATATTCAGGGACAGGAGCAAGGGCGAACAGGTGCTGCAGGTTGAGGGAAACGGAAAAGGCAAAATTGAAAAGTTAAAAGAACCAGGCAGTCCAGGAGAGTTAAAGGAAGGAAAGTTAAAACCAAGGCCCCGGCCTGAAGTTACTTATGGTATGACGAAGAAATATAGAATTGGTAACTGTGGAAAGCTTTATGTAACCATAAATTCTGATGAAAACGGGATATGTGAGATATTCACCAATACCGGTGAAGAAGGTTGTGCTGCGCTGGCCGAAGCCGTAGGGAGGCTTATTTCTATTGCTATAAGGTCTGGAATTGATATTGAGTCAATAAAGAACCAGCTGGAAGGCATAAGATGCGCAACATGTATTGCCGACAATAATACCCACGTACTTTCCTGTCCCGATGCGATTGCAAAGGCAGTGGATTTTTATCTGAAGGGGACGAATAAATTTGACTTGAATGCAGCAAGCGGACCGAGGTCGCTTGTAGTATGTCCGGAATGTGGGGAAATAATGGAACCTGAAGGCGGATGTTATACATGCAGGAGCTGCGGTTATTCCAAATGTTCCTGATTTCTGATTTATTATTTTGAGTCTTTTAAAATGCTGTCAAGGGAATTTTTGTAAGTTTTGTAGTCTCTTTCGGAAAATAGGACCATCTTAACGCTTTCGATTTCCTGGTGTTCATTTAAGAATTCAATAATGGTTTTCAATGCGACGGGGGAGGCCCCCCTGACAGGATATCCGAATACCCCGGTGCTTATTGAAGGAAATGAAATGCTTTTGATTTTATTACTGGAGGCCACAAGCAGGCAATTATAATAACTGCTTTTTAAATTTACAGGGTCACTTTTACTGCCGCTGTAAACCGGGCCTACGGTATGGATAACATACTTGGCCTTAAGGTTGCATCCTCCGCTTAATTTAGCTTCACATGTTTTGCATCCCCCGAGTGTCCTGCATTCTTCCCAGAGCCCGGGCCCTGCTGCCCGGTGGATTGCACCGGATACGCCGCCGCCGGGTGAAAGCGCTCTGTTTGCTGCATTTACTATAGCTTCCGTTCCCTCTTCCGTTATATCTCCGGTTTTTAGCTCAAGTATTGAATTTTTAATTTTGTGCCTGATTGACATTTTTTGATGTAGTTCGGATATAAAATTTTAATTGAATCTTAACAATTTAATAGCTATTCTTTTTTCCAGCAAAATTTAGTATAGATAGTAAGCCCTATAAAAAAGAATGCAAGGGAAATCGCTATATTAGATAAAATATTCGAAGTTGAGGTGGCATCGAAACCCGCATTGCCTGTAAGATAAAACGAAATAATCTGATTTGTTGAAGACATGGGCCAGTACCTTGAGAATGCCTGTAATGGTTTGGAGAGCATGCTGTAGTCAAAAAATACGCCTGATATTGCCGAAGTTATGACCGAAATACCGACTGCGGTCATTATGGCTCCCTGAATGCTTTTAATAAGCGAACCGCAAACGAGTCCTACACCGGCGGAAGCAAGTATGCCCAGTATTAGGAAGCCGATTGATTTAAAAAGGTTTATTGTTGTGAAAGAGAACTCGGCTCCCAGGGAAATTCCTACAACCAGTATGATAATTACACTAATAATGGCGTAGAAAAGTACCGATAGTATTCTTCCTATCGATTCTTTCCAGGGCTGTACCGGAATTGATTTTAGTTTTAAAAAAAGGCCCTTGTATCGGTCTTCGGATATAGTTGCTGCAAGACTGGTCATGCCTGCAATCATAAAAGAAAAAGTGACCATGGATAACGTGGTCTGTCCCTTTGCAATTCCGAGATATGCTTCAGGAACGCCCTTCATAAAGACGAATACGCCCAGAAGCAGCCAGATTATCGGCCAGGCGATAACCCAGAATAGAGAGGATATGCTCATAAGGTTATCTTTTAATCCTTTTATAAAGGTAGCGGAGATCTGGTTCATTTATTTACCTCCCTGATAGCTTTTCCTGTAAGCTTGAAAAATACATCTTCCAGTGACGGTATCTCGGAACCTATCTGGGTGATTCTATATCCTTTTTCTTCAACGGCTCTGACTATTTTTGGTATGACTTCCGCAGTTTCATTTGTATAAATCTTATAACCCCTGTCGGTTTCCTGAAGCTCCTCTCCCCTGTTAAAGCTGCTGAGTATTTCTCTTATATGGTCATTTTTAACGGATGTTTCCGCATTTACCACATTGTTAAGATCGGTATTGTTTTTAAGTTCCGGGGGAGTTCCCTCCGCTATTATTATGCCTTCATTTATAAGACCGACCATTGATGCGTTTTCGGCGTCGGAACCGATGTGAGTGATAAGTATGATCGTAGTTGTTTTGTCCTTTATCAAATCAATAAGCCCGAAAAAATTTCTTCTTGCAGAGGGGTCAAGGCCGGTGGTCGGCTCATCTAAAATTAAAACTTTCGTTCCAGGGAAAAGGATTGTGGCAAGCTCTAATCTTTTTCTCATACCCCCGGAGTACTTGCCGACTCTTTTATTGGCATCTTCATGAAGTCCAATCTTATCGATGAGTTCGTTTACTGTGGATAACGCTTCTTTTCTCTTATATCCCAGCATTCTTGCAAAAAACAGAAGGTTTTCTTTTCCGGTAAGGCTTGAATCCGAAAAATTTTCCTGCGGCAGGTAACCGATAATATCCTTTGACATGAACGGTTTTTTACCATATATTTCTACGGTTCCGCTATTTGGTGTCCTTATGGAAGCGATAATTGATGAAAGGGTGGTTTTGCCTGAACCATTCGGGCCCATAAGACAATAAAATTCACCTTCTTTTATATTAAGATTGAGATTATTTAAAACCGTTTTTCTGCCGTATTTTTTTATAAGGTTTTTTATAACTATTGAATCCATCGTATTTATTTAAGAAAAATATAACTAAAAAACGAAAAATCATAAATTTGTATGAGTATAATAAAAAAGGAATTAACAATCAAGAGATACAGGCAGCTTGCAGCGATTAATCATCTTCTTCAAATTTCAACTAAAATATCAGCTAAAATAAGGTTATTGTCATACAAATCCATTTGACCATTTTCCAAATGAAAGTTTTAGGGATAAAGATTAGGGTGATTTTTATGTTTTGGGGTGCCTAAAATATCATTTTCTGTGATAATATTAAAGAAGTTACCTGGTTGATTTATCAAATACTAAGAAAGAAAGGAGTGTTATATCGGAATTGGCGGAATTGTTGGAAGTGGTTTGCGGGCAGTATGAAATCCTGACCTTACAAGTCTTATCAGGTATATCTTTGTCTTTATGCTTCTGTCTTTAATATTTCTTATGCGGAAGATACCCACGATATTTACACAGATAAAGAGCAAGAGAAGAAATGCTGTTATGGCATTTTTACTATGCCTGTATACATGATCTGCGCTCCAGATATTTACCGTCTCGTTAAAACACTGATTTTCAATCTGCCACCTGCTGTGGCAGATGCTTACAGTATTTTTTAAACTGCCGGGATCTTCTGAACGGGGCAGATTTGTGACCCACATCCGATTTGCCCTGTTCACTTTTTCTTCAAAACTTTTCCCGTCTTTTGAATGAGCCCTTACCGGAGTTGCCTCCTCTGATACAATAACCCTTACACCCCTTCCGTACCCATCCCAGCATCCGGATATGGAGTGATCCCAGACCCTGTAATATGTCCTGCCTTTCCTGTAGACTTTAGGTTCTGATAGAAGCGAGAGTCTGTCTGCTTCCTCAAAGAGCTGCCTTCTTTCTTCCTTTAGGACGGCAATGGCATATTTACGGTGAGCCTTTAATAGTTTAAATACCGTTTCCTTTAGATACAGCCCGTCACCTATTACAATAGAAAATGCCCTGGGATAGTTTCTGCACACCCTCTCTATGAGCCTATATGCGCTTGATATCTCTCCTTCTCCCGGAAGAACCGGCTCTATATCAAGAATAAAGCTAACCTTTGGTCCTGCCAGTATAAATGCTACAAACTGGTGATAGAACTGTATGTCCTTTACTCCGTCTTTTCTGGTAACAGTCCTACTTTTACAATACTTGCACTTGCAGTAGGAAGAGGTTGCCTGTTCATGGTCGTCTACCACACCAACCCACATCCCATGGCAGGGGGCAAGCATTTTTGCCGCTCTTGCCTTTTTGTATATGCTTTGGCCTACCTCTCTTATGGAGCCGATGTCCATGCTGTCAGCAGACCTTGCAATAGTTGATACAGATGGAAGAAAACCTTTAAGCCTCTTGTATGCTATCTCCTGTGAGAGGCCATGTAGCGAACCCTGGTTGGTAAAATACATTATTATTACAGCAGTTATTATCTTTACGGTGGGAATCTGCGATCTTATCCGCCTGTCGGTAATTAAAGCTATTATGGTAAATAGATCAAATATCTTATTTGAATAACGTATTAGCTTTTTAAACATGCTTTTGTTTTTTATCTATTTGAAGTTTCCTGTAGTTTATCTCCGATATCTTTTCGGTAAGCTTTTTTATCCTCTGATATGCATCCAGCTTTGCCCTTACTTCATCCTCCATCCTTTTGGGAACATATATCATCTTTCTTTTGCCGTCTTTGTTTTTGGATATATATAGTGACCTGTGCTTTTTACCTTCCCGTATGCACCTGCAGTTTTTGTTCCCACAAGTTCTCTCCACTACAACCGGATTTCCCCTGATGAAGCTTCCCTTATGTACAAGTTTAGCAAGATGTGAGGTTGTTTTTTTAAGATCGGATTCCATATAGTTTCTGTTCATTTGCTCTCCTTATCAATATGATATGTATATTACATATCATATTTTGAGGTAAAAGTCAAAAGATGCTCGAAATCGAATTTGCTTTTTTGAAAAGCAGACCGTTTTAGGCCGATATGGTGCAATTATTTAGGAAATTATTTTTAGATGATTAATTGCTGGGCAGCTTGATAAAATATGTATATTTCAAAGAAAAATGAAAATGCATCTCTATGTATATAATTAGTATATACCGCAGGCGAAATAGGGATGGAAGCTGGTTTTTTGTTGGAATATAGGCTGGATAAGATAAAATATATATAATTGAGTAAATTTTTTTATTTAGGGATTGCAGGGATTATGAAAAAAGAACAGGGGATTCTTAAGATAGTAAAGGAAGATATCCTGAGAATACTTGCAGAGAATAATGATAAAGTTCCGATAAAATTATTAAATTCCGATATAAAGGTTTCGGACTATTTTATAGATAAAGCCGTAAGGAAAATGGCCAGAAATAAATTGATATCATCGGAAGGACAGTTCCTCAGGCTGACCGGTGAAGGAAAGATTGAAGCTGAAGACATTTTAAAGAAGCATCTTGTAATAGAAAAATATTTTGAGGATTTAAAAAGCAAAAAAGAAGCCCACAATATAAGCAACCTTATTGAGCATTATATTTCTGAAGAAGTCATGGAGAACTTAAAGAAGCTGTCTACTTTTAAGGAAAAGGGTATTTCTCTGGTAAAATTTGATAAAGGAGAATGCCTGATAACAGATATAGTGTCAGGCAATGATTTTTTTGAACGGCTTATAAGTATGGGCGTATTTCCCGGAGAAAAGATAAAAATAATAAAAGATCTGCCCAATGGAATTATTTTTAAAATAAGGAATAAAAAAGTTTTTATATCGGATGAAATAGCGGAAAGTATAAGAGTGCTTGCTTATGAATAAGGATAATAAATTCTTAATAGTTGGACAGCCAAACTCGGGAAAATCATCTCTTATCAATGCACTGATTGGCTCCAGGGTTATAATTTCAAACTATCCGGGGACGACGGTAGAAATAACGAAGGGTAAAAGAAAAATAGGTGATTTTGAGATAGAATTTTTGGATACCCCTGGAATATACTCTATTTCTGATAGGAGCGAAGAAGAGAAAGTTACAGAAGTAGTCTTGTTCAGGGAAAAGGTAGGCGGGGTCATAATAATTTGCGATGCCACTTCACTGGAGAGAAGCTTTTACATGGTTCTGCAAATAATGGAAGCGGGGATACCCACTATTATCGCCCTTAATTTTGTAGAAGAAGCAGAAAGAAAGGGGATAGAAATTGATTTTAAAAAACTGGAAGAAATATTTTCCTCCCCTGTTATTGCAATAAACCCTTTAACCGGCAGGGGTATAGATAAATTAATGGATAGTGTGGCAGAAAACATAAATAAACCGGTGGAGAGCTTCAAAGTTGCCTATGACGACCATATAGAGTATGCAATAGACAGGGTTTCCAGAGAGGTAAGAGGAGATTTATCAAAAAGGTTCGTAGCCCTTAGGGTTCTGGAAGAAGATAAAGATTTTTATAAATATTTAAAAGATAAAGATGTCACCAGGAAAATAGGGCATGTTAAGGAGAAACACCGGGATATAGCAAAAGATATAGCTGTAACAAGATTCGGAACAGCTTCATTTATTGCTGAAAATGCAACAAAGATTGTTTCCCTTAAAAAAGAAAGGGGAATAGAAAATACTGTTGATGGCATTGTACTGAATAAAGTTTGGGGGCCGATAATAACAGTGGCCTTTTTTATCCTTATGTTCGGTGCAATTTTGTTTCTTGGCGGGATTATTCAGGACTTTCTCATGGGGCTGACAGAGAGGGCTATATCCTTTCTGGGAAAAGGTGACCAGTCTGCACTTGTTATAGTTCTGGGGCAGGGATTGACGGGGCTTGCAGTCGGGGTGTCCATTGCTCTGCCCTATATTTTTTTATTTTACCTGATTATAGGGTTTATAGAGGACACCGGTCTTCTTACAAGATTTGTTATCAATACTGAAAGAATTACAAATAAAGCGGGGCTTCCGGGTAAATCATTTATCCCGCTGGCTCTGGGTATCGGTTGTACCGTACCTGCAATCAGGGCTACAAGGGTTCTGTCTTCAAAGAAGGAGCAGTTTCATGCAGCGTCGCTGTTTGCATTTATACCATGTTCAAGCAGGATTGCCATTATTATGGGTATAGTAGGATTTTTTGGCGGGGTAAGTCTTGCTTTTTATGTTTACGCAACCCTGATTATTATCGGCATAATTTTTGCTCTGGTTTTAAAAAAGATTTTTAGGACGAAAGCGGAGCCGCTGATTTTAGAATTGCCCACCTATAGAAAACCGATGCTTAAAAACGTCTTTACCAAAAGCTGGATAAGGATGAAGGACTTTGTATATATAGTTATGCCTCTTCTGGTTATTTTCGGCATGGTTTATGGAATTTTAAACGTAAGCGGACTTACTGAAGTCATCATAAAGCCATTTTCTTTTATTACCAACTGGCTGGGGCTGCCTGCAAGGACCATAATCCCCCTGGTATTCGGGTTCTTACAGAAAGACCTGACAGGAGCAATGCTTCTATCCGCACTGGGGAGTAATATTTCGCAGGTATTAACACCTTTACAGATATATACGTTTGGAGTGGCTTCATCGGTGGGAATACCATGTATCATTGTGCTGGGAATGCTTATTAGAGAATTTGGATTTAAAAAAGCAATAATACTGACTGTGGTTTTAAATATATACGGTGTCCTGGTTGCCGGCCTGGTATGGAGAATAGTAGAAGCAGTAAGAAATTTTTTCTGATTATGAATTAAGGTTATCTTTTAGGAGTTCTTCTTTTTAAAATAGGTTAATTCGTTTATGAAATTTATAAGAAGTACCGGTATTATTGAGCTGGCTGCTATAAGGAGCCAGTGATAAGAGTTAAGGGCGGCAGTTTTAAATATGTTCTGGAGCCAGGGAGTGTAAATTATGGCAATCTGAAGAAGAATTGATAATACTACTGCCATGTCAAGGTATCTGTTTTCAAAGATATTTCTCCTGAATATACCCTTATCTACAAATCTGAAGTTAAAGGTGTGCAGCAGCTGGGTTATGACAAGGGTGGTAAAAACACAGGTCTGAAAAACCTGCGTGTCGTGTAGAATAGTGCTGTTGCTAAATAATAGAGGACCTGCAAAATATATAAAAAGTGCTCCCGAGGTTAAAATCAAACCCTGCCACAGTATAAGGGTAAGACCTTTTCTGCTTAAAATCTGTTCCTTCTTCCTTGTTGCTTTTCTATCCATTATGTTCTTTTCCGGCGGGTCAATTCCAAGCGCCATTGCGGGCAGGCCGTCGGTGATGAGATTCATCCACAGTATCTGTACGGGTAAAAGCGGTATATAGAGAAGGCCTGCCTCTCCGGTAATAAGGTAGAATATGTAATCGGCACTGAGAATTGAGATAAACATGAGAAGCACTTCTGAAATGTTGCAGGATAAGAGAAATAGTATGAATTTTTTTAGATTGTCGTATATGCCCCTGCCCTGTTTTATGGCCTTGACTATGGTGGCGAAGTTATCATCGGTTAAGACCATATCGCTTGACTCTTTGCTGACATCGGTTCCGGAGATGCCCATTGCAACACCGATATCAGCTTTTTTAAGCGAGGGAGCGTCGTTTATACCATCTCCGGTCATGGAAACTATATGGCCTTTTTTCTTTAATGCTTCAACTATTTTAACTTTGTGAGATGGTGAAACACGGGCAAATATTCTTATGTCTTCTATCTGTTCTTCAAGGCCTTCACTGCTCAAATCGTCAAGTTCCGTTCCCTCCAGGATTTTATCTCCGCTGCCGATTATGCCAAGCTCCTGTCCTATCGCACTTGCGGTAATCTTATGGTCTCCTGTAACCATAATAATTTTAATATTGGCTCTCTTGCATTTATCAATGGCGTCATATACTTCTGCCCGGGGAGGGTCAATCATTCCGACCATTCCGAGATAAACAAGGCCGCTTTCCTCTTCTTTTATTTTTTTATCTGACGGCAGTTCGTCAAGATATTTAAAAGCGAAGGCAAGATTTCTCATGGCCCTTCCCGCAAGATTGTAGTTATTTTTATTAATTTTATCCCTTTCACCGGGGTCAATTTTTTTTATTTTGTCATTTTTTATTATACTGGTGCATTTTTTCAGTATTACTTCGGGAGCTCCTTTTGTCAGCATGATATATTTGTGGTTGTTTCCAGTGTCGCCTGCTGCCAGTTTATTGATGGTTGTCATCATCTTACGTTCAGAATCAAAGGGTTCTTCCAGCTTTCTGGGATAATCCTTTTCAAGCTCACTTTTATCTATTGAATAAAAGCTCCCCATTTCTATAAGGGCGGCTTCTGTCGGGTCGCCGGTAATTTGTCCGCTCCCGGTGTTTGCGTAGTAGGCATCATTGCAGAGAACGGCGTTTTTAACAAGGAGGTTCAGACCCTTTCGGTTTCTGGTGTCCAGGGGTTTTTTTACTTTTTCACTTCTGCCGCATTCTTCCATAAATTGATTGTAATCATCCAGTTCATCAAGTCCCGAATATATTTCTCTTACCATCATTTTATTCTCGGTCAATGTACCGGTTTTATCGGTACATATAACGGATACGCTCCCAAGGGTTTCTACGGAGCTTAATTTTCTTACTATGGCGTTGTTTTTGGCCATCTTTTGAACGCCTATGGCAAGGGACACGGTAACTATTGCCGGTAGGCCTTCCGGTATGGAAGCGACTGCAAGTGCAACGGCAACCAAAAACATCTGTGATGCAGGGTTGCCCTTAAGTATTCCTGACAGGAAAACGACTGCGCTGACAGCCAGGCATATTATTCCGATTCTTTTACCCACGGTCTTGAGTTCAACCTGTAGCGGGGTTAGTTCATCTTCCTCCTGGACCATGCTGGCAATCTTACCGATTTCAGTTTCGTGGCCCGTGCCGGTAACGACTGCAGCGCACCTGCCCCTGACAACAGTAGTGCTGCTGAAAAGCACGTTTTCCCTGTCTCCCAGGGGGACATTTTCCCTGCTTAGAACTCCGGCATTTTTATTTACCGAATGAGATTCCCCCGTGAGGATTGATTCGTCAAGCCTGAGATTTGTTTGCACTGTGACCCTGCAGTCAGCAGGAACAAGGTCTCCTGCCGTAAGCTTTATAATATCTCCGGGAACGAGGTTTCTGGAATAGAGTTTTTTCTCCTGCCCCCCTCTTATTACCAGGGCAGTAGGGGAAGAGAGCTCCTTTAGTGCCTGGAGGGCTTTTTCTGCGCGGTATTCCTGAACAAACCCTAAAACCGAATTCAGAATTAGTATGAACAGTATTACGGTTGCGTCTGTATATTCTTGTATAATCACACCGGAGATAAATGCGGCAGCAATGAGTATCCATATCATGAAATCATTAAACTGGGAGATAAATATTCTTAGCGGGGACCTGCCTTTTTTTTCTTTAAGTTCATTATACCCATATTTTGAAATTTTACTCTCTGCTTCTTTTTTGCTTAAACCTGTTTTTAGGCTGGTATTTAATTTTTCTTCAATTTCTTTTAGAGGTTTTGTGTGCCAGTGTATTGTTTCAGCAGGGACAGATTCAGCCCCGGGCCTGTTAATTTTATTTTTGTTTTTTATTCCCACTTTAAAAATTTATTTAAAATAGAGAGTTATAAAGACCTTAAACCTTCATAAGTATTATAATATTAAAACATTATATATTTATGTGAGTAAATTATAAAGCATGCGGATTATTTTTATCCCATATGTCATGAAACATTTCCCACTCCGAGATATGGCTTCTTATATATTTTTCCATTACTTTTAAAACCATCTCCATATTTCGTTGTATTAATGTTTCCTTATCTCCTTCTCTTATAAGTTTTAGGGGGCGGTCAATTATCTGCTGGTGGTTGTATTTGCCTTTTCGCCAGATAAAGCTCGGCATAAACTCCGCGCCGGATTTCAGTGTAATCTGCAGGGCACCCGTGGGAAAGTAAGCTTTTTTGCCGAAGAAGGTAAACGGCCTCGAGGCCCGGCCTGTGGGGTCCCAGTCTGAAGGAATTGCTACGATGCCGTTGTTTTTCAGTATTTTAAAAACATGAAGCATTTTGTTTATATAAAGGGTTTTTAACCCCTTGGATAATCTTTTTGACTCAAAAAATTTTGTAGTCAGCCTGCTTTTTCTGACGAGGCTTACTCCCCATATATCATATCCTTCGACGGCGATTCTGCATGCGCCCCACTCGAAATTACCTATATGCGCGGTAAAAATGACAACGCCTCTGCCTTTTTTAAGAGCATCGTTAAGATGTTCCATTCCCTTTAGATCAACCCTTTCTTTTAATTTTTCCCTTGAAATAACGGAGTGTTTCAGAAAGTCCACGATATTTTTTGCCCAGTTTGTAAAAATGGTCAGTACTATTCTGCGCGCCTTTTTATTGCTAATGCCGGCATCAAGGACATTACAGACGTTTTTTTGGGTGACTCTGACATTGGCGCCGCTTGAGAACCATAATCTTGCACCAAATTTTGCGATAAGATATGAAACAGGGTATGGGGATAAAATAACTATGATTTCAAGAATCTTATATCCGATATATGTAAACATCCCTGCTCTCTTTCTTGAATGAATATTGTATAATAATAATAAATATTGGCTTTAAATGAAAGGTAGTACAATATTATTTTTTAAGATACTATATTTTATTTAATGAAGGTTATAAAAGATTATAAATAGTGAGGATTGATTATTTATGAAAAATGAGGAAGTAAAAACTTCAGGTCTGGAAAAAATACTGAATTATAAGACAACAGGAAAACCGGTAGTAAGCATATACCTCCTGGTTGACCGGAGCAGGGTTTCTAAAAAGAATTACCAGACAGAGCTGAATTCAATGATTGTCAGAAGTAAAGAAAAGCTGGATAAGGATGAAAGCATTGATAAACATGAAAAGAAGGAAATATATACAATATACGAAAAGGCAAAGTCGTTTGTAAATGATAAGTTCCGGGCAGATTCAGCCAGGACACTGGCAATCTTTTCTTCCGGCGGCGGCATGTGGGAGGAATTCAGGATACCGATAATAATGAAGTCCAGGATAATAATTGACCCCAAGCCGTACACCAGGAATATAAGGGCCCTTGTTAATAATTCAAAAAAATATGGAATTTTAATGATAGACAGGGAAAAAGCGCAGATTTATTCTATTTATCTGGGAGAGCTTAATGAATATCTGGGCGCTTTTATAAGCGATGTCCCCTCGAAGGTAAATTACAGAAGCCAGGCAGTATTAAGGGAGAAAAAACTTACAGGGAGACTGGAAGAGAAATTACACCACTTTTTTAAGATGCTGAACGAAAATGTGATGGCTCTTTTTAGAGAAAAGAAATTTGATTACCTTATATTGTCAGGGAGAAAAGAGATTATCCCGGGATTTAAGAATTATATGCATAGTTACCTGAAATCGGTATATATAGGGAGTATTGATGAGGAGCCGGATTCAAAAATCTCAACGATTACCGGGAAGGCGAAAAGGGTTATTGAGGATTTTGAGAGTAAGGCAAAAAATGACCTTATTGACAGGTTATTAAATGAGTATAATCCAAACAGGATGGGTGTAATGGGAATTGGTGCCACTATAAAATCCTTATTATCAGAACAGATAAGGGTTTTGATATACGAAAGTAAGTTCACTCACAGCGGTTATGTTTGCAGGGGATGCAGCTATCTAACCACGGAGAAGAAGGACAGGTGCCCTTATTGCGGGGGAGAGATGGTATTTTATAATGATATAGTTGATGAAATTGTTGAAGACGCACTGGGCCAGGGCTGTGAGATAGTGGATGTAGAGGGGAATGATAAACTGATAAAAGCGGGAAGCATTGGCGCTGTCCTGAGGTATAAGTTGTAGAAAAAATTATTTTGATTTTTTCAGTTCCGAGAGCTCACTTGTGAATTGTTTTACATTATTAAATTGCTTGTAAACGGAAGCAAATCTTATATATGCAACCTTATCAAGGTTTTTAAGTCTTTTTAAAACAAGATTTCCTATCTCTCTTGATCGTATTTCATTCGAGGGCATACTTGAAATTTCGTTTTCAATGTCATCTACGATTTTATTTAGCTGTTCCGTGCTTATGTTTCTTTTAATACATGCCCTGATAAGCCCGCTGAGTATCTTGTTTTTGTCAAAGGGCTCTCTGGTATTATCTTTTTTTATCACTGCGATTGGCTGGCTTTCCACACGTTCATAAGTGGTGAATCTTCTGCCGCATTTCTCGCACAGCCTCCTTCTTCTGACGCAGTCGTTTGACTCTGTTAATCTGGAATCAATAACTCTCGTATCGGGATTTGAACAAAAGGGACATTTCATTTTTACATTCCTTTAAAAAACGGTTTAAATATTTTTTTCATTAAAGGGCTTACATCCTTCCGGTTTTCAGTATAGTATGTTTTAAGGAGACCAAAGCTTTTAATAATATAGATTATAGTAATAAGTACTCCAAATATAAACCACCAGATGTTTCCCTCGTAAATCATAAGGAAAAAAGAGAAGGAAAAGTACCCCAGGGCAGTTGAAAGATAGGAGTCCTTGAGGGTAAAAAGGGCAACAGGTATGAATATAAGGTAGAGGAATAGAAATGATAATGGTGAAAGGTAGAGAAGCCCGCCCAGAAATGTGGAAACGCCCTTGCCTCCGCTAAATCCAATGTAAATCATCCAGTTATGGCCTATTACCGCAAAGACGACTGCCAAAAGCGGTATAAAGATATGGTCCGAGAACCTGGTAGCAAGATATGCGGAAAGCGCGCCCTTTGCTATATCAAAAATTATTACTGTTATACCCAGAAACTTTCCTGTATTTGAAATTGCGTTCATGCCGCCTACATTTCTGCTCCCCTTCTTTCTTATATCAATGCCCTTGATTCTCCCGGCAATGTAGGCAGATGGAAAGGAACCTATTAGATACGAGATAACTAAAATAACTGCTGTATTAATATAGAAATTCTGGAAGATCATCTTTCTATCCTAATTTTAAAAAACTATTAAAAATAACCGGCAATTTTAAATTTATTTCTTTGTCTGGATTATATCATAAAGAAAATTCATTAAAAATCAGGGAAAATAATCATAAACTAATATTATTTTAAAAAAGCCAGTTCCCGGAGATAGTGATTGACAGGGAAGGTAATGAGATAAAGATGCCTGATTACTGGAATTAAGAAGAATCTTTAAGCTTTAAAAAAACTTTTTTAATAATCTTATTGACAATAAATTAAGGACATTATATTATGTAATAACTTAATAAGGACACTGGCAAAAGTAAGTTTTTTAAAGGGTTTTTAAGATGCATAGGACAGGTGATTTAAAATTAATTCAGGAACTGAATAGATCTATAATTCTAAAAACCATACAAAATTATGGCCCCATCTCCCGAAGTGAAATAGCAAAGAAAAATAAAATTAGTTCTACGACGGTAACTGTGGCAGTCAAAAAATTAATAAAGCAGGGACTTGTAATTGAAGAGGGGATAGGAAAATCAAGCGGTGGAAGAAAACCGATATTGCTGCGTTTTTATTCTGATAGTAAATTTATTATTGCAATTGCAATCACCAATTCTTACATAAAAATAGCGGAAGCCAACCTGGAAGCTAAAATAAAGAGGCAGGAAATTTATCCAGTAAATAAGTTAACAGGTAAAAAGTTTATTGATTACTTCTTAGAATCAATAAGTAAGTTTATAAAGGTATATCCTAAGGAAGATTTAAAAAGATGTATTGGTATTTCTATTACCTCTCCTGGAATTATAAGTGTTGATAAGGCAGTAATTCATGAGAATACAAAACTGAAATTAAAAAACGTACCGTTAAAAGAGATAGTCGAGAAGGAATTCAGTCTTAAAGTCTGGCTTGAAAATGATACAAATGCAATTGTACTGGCGGAAAAAAGATTTGGTAAGTATAAGAAATTGAAGAATCTGGTCTATATTACTATTGGTGATGGTGTAGGAGCCGGGATTATAGTAAATGACCATATTGTTCGCGGACACAGCGGCGGTACGGGAGAGTTCGGCCATACAAGCATGGATATAAATGGTATTGCCTGCGGCTGCGGAAACAGGGGCTGCATTGAAAATTATATTAACTGGTCTGCCGTTTACTCTAAAATAGTGGATTCTGTAGAGACTGGCAGAGATACAATGATGATTAAGCTGTCAAAGGGAGTTATCAAAAAAGTTACACCCTATATTTATCGCGAAGCTCTGGATAAAAATGATAAATTGGCGAAGGAAATTACTACCAGTACAGCTAAATATCTCGCAATAGGAATTGTCAATCTGGTTAATATGATAAATCCGGATGTAATTATTCTCGGGGGTAAACTTGCATATAATAACCATTTCCTTATTTCCGAAGTAAAAAAAGTAGTTTTAGGAAAGGCCTTATCTATTCTTACTGACAGATTGAAAATATGCTCTATTTCCCTGGGGAAGGATTTTAGGATAATTGCTTCTGCGGCTATTCCCTTAAAGGAAATCTTTCATTTTTCCGTCTCTTCATGAAAGGTGAATAAAACATGGAATATGAAATATTACATACAATAAAGAAAAGAATTTCTTAATAGAAATAGGGGGTGATTGATTATAAAAAAGCAGAAAGCTGTCTTTCCTGGTTAATACAGGAGTAAAGAAAGGAGGGTTTTATGAAAAAAAAGTGAGATTTGCTCAGGCATACCTTAAGTTCTGCTGGAACTAAAGCCCTAAACAAATCTCAGAGAAGATTTTATTAGAATTTTGTGGATAAGTAAAATTATAAGAGGAGGGTGTATAAAAAATGAAAAAGTCATTATGGTTGTTTCTGGTAATAATTCTAACTGTTTCAATGATAGCAACCTTTTCGCTTGCAGGATGTAAGGAAGCAGCTGGAGAGGAAGAAGCAGCTGGAGAGGAAGAAGAAGCTGGAGAGGAAGAAGCAGCTGGAGAGGAAGAAGAAGCCGTAGAAGAAGCAGCTGGAGAGGAAGAAGAAGTTGAACTGGGGCCGGAAGTAGAACTAACAGTGCTTAACTACCTTGATATTACTTCCCCGGAAGCTGCCGCCTGGGATGAGACTGTAGAGAAATTTCAGGAAAAATATCCCAATATTACACTGACAATTGAGAATAGTTTTGATGAAGCATATCATCAGAAACTGGCTGCTCTTGCCGCTGCAGGAGATTTGCCTGATGTTATGTATCTGTGGCCGGGTGGAAAAAGTGCCGAGTTGTATGAGAATGAACTTATTGCAGACCTTTATCCATATTTAGGCGAGGATAAAGATAATTACGCTCCTGCTGCTGTTGCACCTCAGTGGGACGGTAAGCTTATGGAACTTCCCATAGCAGTCACTGCAACTCATGTAATGTATGTTAATACTGCTTTACTGGATTCACTTGGGCTCAGCATGCCTGCTACATATAGCGAACTTGTTGATATGGCAGAGCCTATAACGGATGCTGGTCTTTACCCTATTATGATGCCCAATAAATCATCCTGGGTTATGCAGTCCTGTCTCTTCAGTACTATTGTAGGAAGAATAGCCGGCCAGGACTGGCTGGATGCACTGATTGCAGAAGAAGCATCATTTACTGACCAGGAGTTTGTTGACTCACTTGTATTTATAAAAGAACTGTGGGATAACGGACTGCTTCCGCCTCAAAGTACCCAGCTTGAATATGGAGATGGTCCAAACCTGTTTGCGACTGGTAGAAGCCCATTTATGATTGATGGGGACTGGAGGGTAGGAGCAGTAGCTCCTCTACTGACAGCAGAAGAACAGGAAGATTTTGAACTTGCTGTATTTCCAGATATTGAAGGTCAGGTAGGTCCGTCCAGCTCTACTTCTGTGGTAGCAGCAACTGGTTTTGGTATGAAAAAAGGCCTTTCAGAAGAAAAAGCTGATGCTGCATGGAAATGGATTTCGTTCTTTGCAGGACCCGAAGGAGGAGAGATCAGGTTACTTGAGCAGGGAATGATTCCTTCTTACTTGATGGATATATCGGGCTATGATATAGAGCCACTTGCTGTAAAAAGAGGTGCTTTCTATGGAGAACATCCCGGTACATATGTACTTGATGACAAAATTACCGGGGATCCTATAACTGTATTAAATAATGGTCTTCAGGAGTTAGCACTGGGCAATACCACTCCCGAGGATCTGGCAGCGGATATAGAAGCTGCAAGGTAACAGCATTGGAAAATGAGAAGCTGCAAGGTAACAGCATTGGAAAATGGGCACCGTTTAAACGGTGCCCATTAATAAAAATAACAGGTGATTAAATATATCAATTATGAAAAGTGAAAAGTTTAAGAAAATACTTATATATCTTGCTTTTGTATTACCGGCACTGGGGGTGTATCTTTTAATAATAGCATTTCCAATTGCGTCATCAATAGGTTTGAGTTTCACAGATTATAATATTTATAAAAATACAGCAATCTGGACAGGTCTGGCGAATTATATAAAAATATTTAGAGATCCCGTCTTCTGGTTTTCAATGAGAAACAATTTCTTTGTAATTTTTGTATCTGTCTTTGGTCAGATACCACTGGGATTTGGACTCGCATATCTTATATACAGAAAGCTTGTAAAGCGCTCCGGCTTCTTCCAGGCTATGGTTTTTTTACCAACTGTTATTTCTACAATAATTATAGGGATTTTATGGTCAAAAATGTTCTCTCCTATAGGAGCTATAACAGTGATTATTCAAAAGATTACCAATAATCCAAATTTTGCTTTTACTATTATGAATAGTAAGCAGTTTGCAATGATTCCGATTGCATTTGTCCTGTTATGGATGTATACAGGATATTATCTTATTATTTTTCTGGCAAATCTTCAAAATGTAGACCCAAATATAATTGAAGCGGCGCAGATTGATGGTGCGAGTGAGGGGCAAATTTTCAGGAAGATAGTTGTTCCCCAGCTTACCGGGGTGATAGCATTAACTGCAATTTTAGCTATAGCAGGGAGCTTAAGAAGTTTTGATTTAATATTTGCCATGACGGGCGGCGGACCTGCTTATTATACTAATTTATTATCAATTTATATGTATAATTATGCCTTTGTAAATTACGATTATGGTGTGGGCTCTGCTATTTCTACAGTTATGGTAATATTATCAATTATTTTAATAATCATAATCAGGGTTTTTCAGAGAAAAGCAAATGTTATGGGAGAGTAAAAATTATGTATGAAGATAGTCTGGTTACGAGAGCGAAGCAAAATAATCTTAGTAAGGTACTGGCTTATGCAGTGTTTATAGTGTTTACATTACTTACTCTATATCCATTAATCTGGGTTTTTTATTCCTCTTTTAAACCGCAACTTGAAATTATAAGAGACAGTTTTGCATTGCCTGAGAACCCAACTTTTAGCAATTACATCCAGGCGGTAATAAAAGGAAAACTGGATAAATATGTCATAAACAGTGTTATATATACATTTGTTTCCACAGGATTGGTTATTTTCCTTTCAATGATGGCTTCATTTGCATTTGCAAAAATAAAAAATAAAGCAACTCCGTTTCTGTATAATTCCTTTTTAATAGGCCTGCTTATTACCATACAGGCAATTTTAATTCCGCTTTTTATTTCCATGACGCGGATTGGGCTCAGAGATACACGCATAGGAATAATACTTATTTATACAGCAATTAATATGCCTCTTGCAATTTACCTGGGTACAGAATTTATAAAGGTGATACCAGACTCCGTTATTGAATCTGCGCAGATTGACGGTGCTTCTTATTTTACTATTTTTTTTAGAATTATTTTGCCTATGTGTAAACCCGTTATGGTTACCATGCTTATTTTTACTGCTCTTGCATGCTGGAATGAATTTATGCTTGCTCTGGTCTTTACCAGTTCTGATGCCTCAAGAAGTTTGCCTGTCGGCATTTACGCATTCTCGGGCCCTCTTGCAACCGAGTATGGAATGCAGTTTGCAGCACTGGTTATGGGGATGTCGCCAATGATTTTATTGTATGCATTATTCCACAGGCAGATTGCACGTGGATTTGCTGCCCAGGGAGCACTAAAAGGATAATTTATTTTGGAATAGAGTCAATATAGAGGCAAGTCTATTTTTGAAAGAAAATGGAAAGGATAAATTATAGATTTTTATAAATTATAGATTTAATTAGAAATTAGAAAAAAGGTAAATAAAATGAATGTTACTACAGAAAAAATATTTTCTAGAATGACGCTTGAAGAGAAAGTAGGGCAGATGTTTCAGGTTGGTTTTAAGGGAACTGGAATAGATTCTGATATAAAAGAGATAATAGAAGATTACCATGTAGGAGGAGTGATATATTTCAGACGTAATATAGAGTCACTCAAACAAGTATCCAATTTGTCAAATGATTTACAAAAATTGGCTATGGATAAAAAGCTTCATTTACCGCTTTTGATATCTACTGATCAGGAAGGAGGCAGGGTAAGTCGTCTGTCGGGAGGAACACATTTTCCCGGTAATATGTTAATAGGAGCAACAGGAAGTCCGTCTTTTGCAGAGAAGGTAGGCAGGCAGGTTGCGTTACAATTAAAGGCAGTTGGAATTAATATGGACCTAGCACCTGTGATGGATATAAATAGTAATCCACAGAATATGCATATAGGGACAAGGTCATTTGGCGGGGATGCTAATCTGGTTGCAAAAATGGGAGCAGCTTTTATAAAAGGTATGCAAAAAGAGGGAGTTATTGCATGTGCCAAGCATTTTCCGGGACATGGAAGTACAGTTGCTGATTCACACCTTGAGCTTCCCGTTATTAAGTTTAGCAGTGAGCACCTGGAAAAACTGGAAATTTACCCATTTAAAGAAGCGGTAAAAGCTGGAGTAGATAGTATTATGACAGCTCATATTTATGTACCTGCTCTGGAATCTAAAAAAGGAATACCCACAACGCTGTCTTATAGTATTTTAACAGATTTACTTAGAAATAAAATGGCTTATAAGGGCGTGATTATAACTGATTGTATGGAAATGAAGGCAATTTCTGATAATTTTGGAACTGTAGAGGGATCAGTTATGGCTATTGAAGCAGGTGCCGACATAGTTCTAATATCACATAGTCCGGGCAGGCAAAAAGCAGCCATAAAAGAAACAATTAAAGCAGTAAAGAAAGGCAGAATTAATATGGAGCGTATAGAGGATTCTGTATTAAGAATATTAAAACTTAAGAGTGAGAGGATTGGGCTTAAAAATATACCTTTAGCTGATTACAAAAAAATTAACAGGGAAAAAGAAGAAAAAATTGCGTATGAAGTCTCAAAGGCAGGTGTAACGCTTGTCAGGAATGAGAATAATTTAATTCCCATAAAAAATAAATATAAGAAAGTGACTGTTATAGATTTTCCGGTTAAGAAATTATCACTTGCAGAAGATGAGATCGAAAATAATGACTTACTGGTTAATTTCTTGAGGAAAAAAGGTATAGATGATGTTGAACATATTATATTAGGCAATAGCGAGCCGCTTTCTTTGCCGGAATATGTAGATCTGGTAATTGTCTGTATTTATAGTTCTTTAAATGACTCCCATCAAATAAAAATAGTTAAAGAGCTTCAGGATAGTGATATTCCTGTAATAGTTATATCTGATAACCCCTTTAATATGCAGTCTTTAAGTGGAATAGATGCGTTTTTAGCAATATATGATTGTAGTCCATCTAATCTGAAGGTTGCAGCAGAGATAATGACTGGTGAATACGAAGCTGAGGGGACTTTACCTGTAAGCTTAAAAAATTGAAAAAGTAATTTTAAAAGGATTTTTTAAAATTTATATACAATAAGGAAAAGAATTTCTTAATAGAAATAGGGGGTGATTGATTATAAGAAAGCAGAAAGCTATCTTTCCTGATTAATACAGGAGTAAAGAAAGGAGGATTTTATGAAAAAAAAAGTGAGATTTGCTCAGGCATACCTTAAGTTCTGCTGGAACTAAAGCCCTAAAAAAATCTCAGAGAAGATTTTATTAGAATTTTGTGGATAAGTAAAATTATAAGAGGAGGGTGTATAAAAAATGAAAAGTCATTATGGTTGTTTCTGGTAATAATTCTAACTGTTTCAATGATAGCAACCTTTTCGCTTGCAGGATGTAAGGAAGCAGCTGGAGAGGAAGAAACAGCAGAAGTTGAAACTACGGAAGCTATAGAAGGAACAATTGAGTTTGGTAGCTGGAGAACCGAGGATATTGCTTTGTGGGATTCAATGCTTGCCAATTTTACTGAAAAATATCCAAATGTAACAGTTGAGTTCCAGCCGACAAAGAATACAGAGTATGATGCACAGTTAATGTCTTCTCTGGAAACAGGTGTGGGGCCGGATATAATGTTCCTGCGTTCATTTGATGATGGTGAAGCTGTCTATGATGCAGGTTATCTGGCTGAATTAAATGATGAAGTCTCAGCATTGTCAGACTTTCCTGATGCAGCTATTAATGCCTGGGCTACGGATGACGGCGTGATATATGGAGTACCCATGGCCGGTGTAACTCATGGCGTTTATTACAATACTGCTATTTTTGATAAGTATGACCTGACAGAGCCGGCAACATGGGCAGAATTTATAGATGTTTGCCAGACTTTGAAAGATAATGGAGAGACTGTAATTGCCCAGGGTACAAATGATAGGTGGGACCTGTATGAGGTTATGTACAGCGGACTGGGCGCTAATTTCTATGGCGGCGAGGAAAGCAGGCAGGCGCTTGTTGCTGGAGAAATGAAGATGACCGACCAGCCGTTTGTAGATGCATTTGCGGCTATGGACCAGCTGCAGCCGTATTTCCCGGATGGTTATGAATCTATTGATTATGTTGGTCAGCAGCAGCTGTTTGGAACAGGCCAGGCAGCAATGTATATAGGCGGTTCATGGGAAATATCCACTTTTGAGGGACTTGGATTAACTGATATTGGCTGGTTCCAGCCATCGGTTGAAAATGAAGGTGATACACTCCAGTACTGCTTCCATGTTGATTACGGCGTAGGTGTAAATAAGGATTCAGAAAATATGGATGCTGCACTAGCGCTGGCAAACTGGCTTGCTACACCGGAGTTTGCGGCAATAATGATGGAAGAAACACCGGGCTTCTTCTCATATGTACCTGGTGATTACACAATATCAAATGAACTGGCATCAGAAATGATTGCAGCAGCAGGTGATGCAGATGTAACCATAAGAACTACCTGGGAGAAGATGATGGCAGGTGTGCCATCAGGGTATGATTTGATGGTTGAAGCTATGGCCGGTCTTCTAACTGATGAGTACACTCCAGAAGAAGCAGCAGCTCATGTACAGGATGGGCTGGAACAATGGTATGAGCCGATGCAGTAGTATGCAGGATACTTTAGCCTCCTGTAGTTTATGGGGCTGTCCTGGCAGATTCATTCTGCCAGGACAGCCACTACGGGTTTAATAACGAACATTTAATTATTATTAATATTAAGAAGTGTAGAAAGATTTATTAGATATCAGGAGAAATTTATGGCAGAGACTTACAGGAAGAAAAAAAATTATTTTATTCTTCTTTTCCTGGCGGGTGGATTTGTTGTATATACTGTTTTTTTGGTTGTTCCGATATTACATGCAATGTTTTTTAGTTTGTTTGGCGGCCCCGGAATAGTTCCTAAAGAGTTTGTTGGATTTCAGAATTATATACAGCTTTTTACCAGGGATATTTACAGCGAAAGATTTTTTAATGCATTTAAAAACACCGTGATATTTTTCTTGATAGTGACTTTTTTCCAGAATGTCATTGGTTTTTTTATAGCAATCATGGTTACGAGGAAGTTTTCCGGAAATACATTTTTCCGGAGGATAAGTTTCCTGCCCACTACATTATCAGTAATAGTAGCGGGGTTTTTATTTACGTTAATTCTAAATCCTGTCTGGGGAATTTTTGATAAATTCCTTGAAGTCATGGGGCTGGGGTTTCTGGTAAGACCCTGGCTCGGTACCCCATCGATAGCACTGGTAGTAATAGCAGTTGTTACAAGCTGGCAGTTCCTGGGTACGTCAATTATCTTTTATACTGCAGGCATAGATGCTATAGATAAAGAAGTTTTAGAAGCAGCAAGGATTGATGGCGTCGGACCGTTAGCCGAGATTAGATACATAATTTTTCCTTCAATTCTGCCTATTGTGGGAATAGTAACGATACTGATTTTTATAGGTGATTTTACACAATTTGATATTGTTTATGCCATGACAAGCCCATATGCCAACCCGCAATATGGTACCGACCTGTTTGGCTCCCTGTTTTACAGAGCAGCATTTTTCCCGATCGGAAGAGGCGGCTGGGGTATGGGCATGGGAGCAACCGTGGCTACCATGATAGTACTTATAGTGACTATAGGGGTTATTGTTTTAATGATGCTGTTTAGAATGCAGAGTATGGGAGCAAGGGAAGAAGGAGACAGATAAATGAACAGAGATGAATACTATATGACAATATGGCGAAAGCTGGCAGAGGAAGGTATAAATGCTAAAGATTAAAAGAGGGACAACAAAAACACTTTTATATGTTGTTTTGGCAATATATGCTTTAACTATATTTTATCCGATTTATTTAATGATAACTACGTCATTAAAAGAAAATGAGGAGATATTCACAAGCCCTTACAGTCTGCCTCAATCTTTTAATCTTGATAACTATGTGCAGCTTTTCGAGGTATCTAATTATTTAACTTATTTCAGGAATAGTATTTTAGTTACACTTACGTCGCTCCTTATAATCGTAGTTCTTTCTTCCTTAATTTCTTATGTGCTTGCGAAGTATAAGTTTTTCGGAAGCAGGTTTCTTTATTTTTATTTTATTGCAGGCCTGATAGTCCCGATTAAGCTGGGGACTATAGGGATAATCAGAATTATGCTCAGTCTTAAGATATTTGATACTCTTACAGCCTTAATAATAGTTTATACGGCAATGGGTATTCCATTTGGAGTGTTTGTACTTACCGATTTTATAAGACTGATTCCGGAGGAACTGAGTAATTCTGCAAGAATAGATGGGTGCAGCGAGGCTAAGATATTTTTTAAGATAGTGCTGCCTCTACTTCGACCGGCACTGGCAGCTGTGGTTATCATAAATTTCATACCGATATGGAATGACTTCTGGTTCCCGTTACTGCTGATAAGGTCGGATAATGCAAGAACCATTCCTATAGCTACGGCACTGTTGTTTGGCCAGTATGAAACTAATTTCGGGCTGGTTTTCTCGGTACTTGCCATGGCTTCACTGCCCGTAATTATTTTTTATTTTATTCTGTCGCGCCAGTTTATAAAAGGGTTGTCTGCAGGGGCGTTAAAAGGATGATTCTTGATAAATGTAAATTTATTATGGAAAAATTATATTTTTAATGGTCCGGAGGTTATAACATTTTGAACCCAAAAGTATCGGGTAAAATAATAATAAATTAAAATGAAAAGCAGAAATTTTTATTAATTCTATATAGAAAGATGGTGAAATAATATGAGCGAAAAATTATTATCATTGGTAAAACCAAAAATACAGCTGCCCCTTGATGATAATTTTCAGCCTGCAGTTTTATTTGTTAAGGCATTCAATGAAAACCTTAAAAATACCGGCCGGGATATTCCATTATGGATTGGTATTGAGAAGGAAGAAGATTCCGTCCTGGTATATGAAACAGGGATATTCAAGGAAGAATCTGATTTTTCTTCATATAATTTTAAGTATATTGAATTGCTTGCAAAAACACTTTTGTGGATGTACGGCGGTTATAAAATAATAATTGGCGGCTCGAAAAAGATTGGCGAGCATTTAAAAAATGTATATTCGGAAAAAGGAAAGCGCTCCTTTGATGCAAAG
This sequence comes from Actinomycetota bacterium, assembly GCA_034660395.1. GTDB lineage: Bacteria > Actinomycetota > Humimicrobiia > Humimicrobiales > Humimicrobiaceae > JAQVEM01. The sequence continues at coordinate 32,773 of JAYEJA010000054.1, read as the reverse complement.
TTCATGTCCGGTATATATGAAAAGCCTTTTGAAGTTGTTAGCGTGGATATAGAAAGGATACCTTCAAGCAGCAAGAAATCAATTGTACTGGGGGGACATCTTGACGGATGCCGGATTGGATTTGACCTTGGTGCAAGTGACAGGAAAGTTAGCGCTTCTATAGACGGCAAAGTGGTTTATAGCGAGGAAATAGTGTGGAATCCCGGTAAGAAGACCGATCCCGGATATCATTACCATGAAATTATGTCAATGCTGCACCACGCTGCATCTCATATGCCCCGTGTTGATGCTATAGGGGGAAGCTCTGCAGGTATATATATAAATAACAGGGTGATGAACGCTTCCATATTCAGGGGGATTCCGGAAGATTTATTTAATAAAAAAGTAAGAAATATTTTTTTAGATATACAGGATGAGTGGGGTGTACCCCTTAAAGTGATAAATGATGGTGAAGTTACGGCTCTGGCCGGTTCCATGTCTTTAAAGAAAAATGCAGTGCTGGGCATTGCTATGGGATCCAGTGAGGCCGGCGGCTATATAAATAAAAAAGGTAATATCAACGGCTGGTTAAACGAACTTGCCTTTATTCCCATTGACCTGAACGATGATGCACCTGTTGACGAGTGGTCCGGTGAAAAGGGTTGCGGAGTCCAGTATCTCTCACAGCTTGCGGCTGTAAGGCTTGCTGAAAAAGCGGGTATTAATCCTGGTGATGGAATCACCCCTGCCGGGAAACTAAAAATTATCCAGGGGATGGTAACCGGGGGGAATAAGCAGGCAAAAAAGATTTTTGATACTATTGGTTGTTATTTAGGCTACGGCATCGCTTATTATTCCCAATTTTATGAAATTGAGACAGTATTAATTTTAGGGAGGGTTACATCAGGTGAAGGGGGCCAGGTAATTCTGCAAAAAGCCAGGCAGGTTTTAGAAGAAGAATTTCCCGGGCTCGCGGATAAGATAACTATTAACCTTCCGGACGAGTCCAGCAGGAGGGTCGGGCAGTCAATTGCTGCGGCAAGCCTGCCGTTAATTGATGGCAGAAAGTAATATCCGGTAAGTTTATTAAATAATTTGATATTTTCAAGGAGAAACTGGTAAAGGAATTGGTGCAAAATGAATGATAAAAATAAAGTTACTATTATTTTAGGTGGTAAAATAGTAACCCCTTTTAAGATATCACGGGGTGAAGCTGTTTATATCAGCAATGAAAAGATTATGGATATAAGAAATGAAAAGGATATAGATTCTACAAAAGAAGCAGACATAATTGACGCTTCGGATAAATATGTAGTGCCAGGTTTTATAGATATACATATGCATGGCGGCGGCGGATTTGACGCAATGGATGGTAATGCAGAAGCTATAAGGAAAATAGCTGCTGCACATTCCCGATTTGGAACAACAGCCTTTCTTCCTACTACAATGACGATGAGCAGGGATAAAATCACCCGAAGTCTTAAAGGAATCCGGAAAGCTTTTGAGGAAGGGGGTACAGCTGCTGAAATCCTCGGTATACATATGGAGGGACCATATATTAATGTAAGCAGAAAGGGAGCCCAGAAAGAAGAAGAGATAAAGGAAGCTTCAGTTGAGGAGTTTTTAGAATTTGAAAAAGTTTCTGGTAATCTAATCCGTATAATAACCATGGCGCCCGAAATACCGGGAGCACTTGATTTTATAAAATGGCTGCACGAAAAGGGCATAATTGTTTCAATAGGGCATACGGAAGCTACTTATGAAGAGGTGCAGGAAAGCATAAGCGCCGGCGCATCCCATGTTACCCATACTTTTAATGCAATGAGCGGACTGAATCACCGTAAACCGGGAGTTGTGGGAGCGGCTTTAACCTCTCCGGAGTTAATGATAGAGATGATTGCAGACGGGGTACATCTTCATCCCGCTGTAATGAAGATTATAGTTAGAACAAAGGAGATGGAAAAGATAATCTTAATTACAGATGCCATGAGGGCAGCAGGTATGCCCGATGGTTTATATGAACTTGGCGGCCAGGAGGTTATCGTTGCAGATGGACAGGCAAGTTTGAAGGATGGAACTATTGCTGGTAGCGTGCTGACTCTTGATAAGGCGGTAAGGAACATGGTAAATCTGGTGGGTGTTTCTTTACCGGAAGCGGCAAGGATGGCAACTGTTAACCCTGCAAAGCGACTTGGAATAGAAGATAGAAAGGGCAGCATAGAAACAGGCAAAGATGCCGATATAGTTATTTTAGATAAGAATTTAGAGGTTGATACAACAATTGCAAAAGGTATGGTAGTCTATAAAAGAAGGTGGGGAAAACAATGATGAATAAAAGGAAGAAAAAAAGTGATTTGTCTCCTGGTGTAAAAAAAGAAATATCCTTTCTAAAGGCACTTATGGATAATATCCCTGACTCAATTTATTTTAAAGACAGAGCCGGCCGGTTTGTAAAAATTAACAAAGCTACTGCTGAAAAAATAGGTCTGAACAATCCGGATGATGCAGCGGGCAAAACGGATTTTGATTTTTTTGGAAAGGATATGGCGGAGATAGCATACGGTGATGAACAAAATATAATAAAAACTGGTAAACCCATTGTTGACGTGGAATACAGGGAAACCTACATGGATAGAGAAGACAGATGGATTGCTATAACCAAAACTCCATGGCGTGATAAGAATGGGAATATAATAGGAATACTGGGCATAGCAAGGGATATAACAGACAGAAAAAAGGCAGAAGATAAAATAGAATACCTGTCCTTTCATGATACCCTTACCGGCCTGTACAACAGGGCATATTTTGAAGAGGAATTAAGAAGGCTGGATACGGAGAGGCAGCTTCCGCTCAGCATGGTAATGGGAGACGTAAATGGTCTGAAAGTAATAAATGACGCCTACGGGCATGAAAAAGGAGATATACTCTTAAAAAAAATAGCAAATATTCTAAAGGGAACCTTCAGGAAGGAAGATATAATATCGAGATGGGGAGGAGATGAGTTTATAGTCATACTTCCCAGGACCGCCATGAAAGATGTTTCCAGTATAATAAAAAGAATAAAAGCTCTATGTAAAAAGAATAGCACAACTAAACTACCCTTAAGTATATCCCTGGGGGTTTCAACAAAGAAGTCCCCTGAAAAAAGAATAAGTGATGTAATAAAAGAAGCCGAAAGTAAAATGTATAAAATTAAAATATCGGACAGCAAATCCGTTCATGAAAGTCTGGTAGAGTCACTTAAGGAAAGCTTAAAAAAAGATAGCCGGAGTAGTGATACTGGTGATAAAAAGGAGGAATTTGCAGTTCTTCTGGGCAAAAAATTAAATCTTTCCCCTGTAAAGCTTGAAGAGCTAAAACTGCTTCTAAATCTTCATAATATAGGAAAGCTTGCGCTTGTTGATGAAATTATGTCCAAAAAGGGGAGACTGACCAGGGAAGAATGGGAAATAGTGAAAGAGATTCCCGAAATTGGATACCGTATTGCTAAATCATCTCCTAAATTAAGGACCATAGCAGAAGCAATACTCTCCCATCATGAATGGTACAACGGAAGCGGGTATCCGAAGGGAATAAAAGGCGAGAAGATCCCGGTACTGTCAAGAATTTCGTTTATTATAAATGCTTACGATGCCATGAGGAGTGACAGGCCGTACTGTAAAAAAATGACAGAGGCCCAGGCAATAAAGGAAATAAAAAAGTACAGCGGCACCCAGTTTGACCCAAAAATAGCAAAAGTTTTTATTGAAATACTGAAAAATAAGAAAAATTAGATAAAAATAGGCACTTCAAAAAGAAAACCTCAAGTAACATTTAGTAGAATGATGTATTTCCCTTTTTTACATATAATTGCATAAGTAAAAACATTTTTACTTTAAAGTGAAAAATAAATTTGCATAAATAATAAAATCCATTATAATAATACTTGACAGTAACGTTTCGTTCTAATAAAATTAAGTAGCCATAAGGTTGGTGGTATTGTTGTTTGACGAAAATGATAAAAGTTATCCGATAGAGCTGGTAGCCGAATTTCTGGGTGTAAACAGCAGGACACTGTACTATTACGAGAAGTTTAGGCTGGTTTATCCCATGAGGAGAGGCAGAAAAAGATATTATTCAAAGGCGGATATAAGATGGCTCAAGTATATGAGGGAGCTTATGTATGAGGAGGGCATGAACCTGAAGTCAATAATAATACTTATAAAAAGAAGAGATAACGTGGTACTGGGCAAGTGCCCGGATGATGTCGTTAATTGTTTTAAAAATTACCTGATGCATATAAGGCATTAGGATGTAATAGAGAATTAATGGGTTATTTAGCACGGTTAAATTGTAAAAAGAAATTATTTTAGAAAGGATGTATATATTATGTCAAAAGCGGTAGGAATTGACCTGGGAACAACTAATTCGTGTATAGCAGTTATGGAAGGCGGCAAGCCCACTGTTATAACTAACAGCGAGGGCAACAGGACCACTCCATCTGTTGTGGGTATAACTAAAAAAGGTGAAAGACTGGTGGGCCAGCTGGCAAAAAGGCAGGCAGCGCTGAATCCTGAAAATACCGTTTATTCTATTAAGAGGTTTATTGGAAGAAAATATAATGAAGTTGAGAGCGAAAGAAAAATAGTATCCTATGGTGTAAAGAAAGGCAGGAACAGTCTTGTAGAGGTAGAAATGGGAGATAAGAGCTATACTCCTGAAGAAGTATCTGCAATGGTACTTCAGAAGCTTAAGGCAGATGCCGAAAGCTATATCGGGGACAAGGTAACGGATGCCGTGATTACCGTTCCTGCGTATTTTAATGATGCACAGAGGCAGGCAACCAAGAATGCAGGTAAAATTGCAGGGCTTAATGTCTTAAGGATAATAAACGAGCCGACTGCTGCATCGCTTGCCTACGGACTGGATAAAGAGGAAGAAGAAAAAATACTGGTATTTGACCTTGGCGGCGGAACTTTCGACGTGTCCATACTGGAAGTAGGTGAAGGAGTATTCGAAGTAAAGGCAAGCCACGGTGATATGCACCTCGGAGGTGACGATTATAATGACAGGATTATGAATTATGTCGCCGATGAATTCAACAAGGAACAGGGAATCGATTTGAGGAAGGACAGGCAGGCACTCCAGAGACTTATAGAGGCATCGGAAAAGGCGAAGGTGGAACTGTCTTCCGTTACGGAAACGAATATAAATCTTCCGTTTATAACTGCTGATGCTAGTGGACCAAAGCATCTCGAGGTAAAGATAACAAGGGCAAAGTTTGAGCAGCTGACTGCGGACCTTACAAACAGATGTAAGGAGCCCCTTGAAAAAGCTTTAAAGGATTCCGGGCTTAAGTCAGGCGATATAGATGAAGTAATACTTGTTGGTGGAGCAACCAGGATGCCTGTTATTCAGAAGATGGTAAAGGAATTTACAGGAAAAGACCCGAATAAAAGTGTTAACCCTGATGAAGTAGTAGCAGTTGGAGCAGCAATACAGGGAGGAGTATTAAAAGGAGACGTTAAAGACGTTGTACTTCTGGATGTAACTCCCCTGTCACTCGGAATTGAGACTCTTGGCGGGGTGATGACAAAGTTGATTGAGAAGAATACGACCATACCGACTAAAAAGAGCGAGGTATTCACAACTGCTGCAGAAAACCAGACAAGTGTAGATATCCATGTACTTCAGGGAGAGAGAGATATGGCAGGCGACAATAAAACGATAGGCCGTTTCAGGCTTGACGGAATACCGCCTGCGCCGAGGGGGATTCCCCAGATAGAGGTTACATTTGATATTGATGCGAATGGAATTGTAAACGTTTCTGCAAAGGATACTGCTACAGGCAAGGAGCAGAAAATTACAATTACTGCAACATCGCATCTGTCTGATGAAGAAATTGATAAAATGGTTAAGGAAGCAGAGGAACATGCAGAGGAAGACAAGAAGAAAAGAGGACTGGTTGATGCGAGGAATAACGCCGATAATCTGGTTTATTCCACGGAGAAGCTGATTAAAGATGTCGGGAATAAAGTTCCCGGGGATATGAAGAAAAAAATAGAAGACCAGGTAGAAGTTCTTAAGAAGAGCAGGGAAAAAGAAAATGTTGATGAAATAAATAAAGAAATAGAAAAGTTACAGACTCTGCAGAATGAGCTGTCACAGAAGCTCTACTCGCAGGCAGGCGCCGGACAGGGTGCCGGAAGCGGCGGTCCCGGAGCAGGAGCCGGTGATGCCGGCGGAGCAGGAGGACAGCAGCAGGGAAGTAAGAAAAAAGACAGCGACGAAGATGTAATTGATGCTGAATTTGAAGCAAAAGATGACGAAGATAAGAAGGAAAAGTAAATCATGATAGGCATAAACCTATTTTAAAAGGAGGCGGATTTATATGCCAGTAGTAAGATGGGATCCGTTTAGTGATATGATTCAGCTTCGTGACGAGATAGGCAGATGGTTTGAAGGAGATGTTGAAAAAGGTAAGAGCAGGAAGTCGGCAATATGGGCTCCTGATGTAGATATTAAAGAAACAGATAAGAAGATACAGATTAAGGCAGATTTGCCGGGAATGAAATTGGAAGATACCGATGTATCGGTAGATGAAGACAAGCTGATAATCAAAGGTGAAAGAAAAGAAGAGAAAGAGGAAAAAGATAAGGATTATGTCAGAGTGGAAAGAAGCTATGGGTCTTTCTACAGGTCGTTTAATATCGGGATTCCGGTAAAAGCTGACGAGATTAAAGCTACTTACAAAGATGGCGTGCTGGAAATAACTCTGCCTAAAGCAGAAGCAAAGAAACCTAAAAAAATTGCTGTAAGCGGCGAGTAAGGTTGCTGCAGCAGGTTTTTAGGATAATCATAGAATAAACTGCCCATAACTTAAACTTAAGGTTATGGGCAGTATACTTATAAATATAAAAGGTGGATTTGAATGGTTGAATATAAGGATTATTATAAAGTTTTAAGTGTGGATAAAAGTGCCTCCCAGGATAATATAAAGAAGGCATACAGAAAGCTGGCGAGGAAATATCATCCTGATGCGAATCCGGATAATCCTAAAGCAGAAGAAAAATTTAAGGAAATAGGCGAGGCGTATGAAGTGCTTAAGGACCCCCAGAAGAGGTCAAGGTATGACCAGCTGGGTGCGAACTGGAAACAGTATGCAAATTCAGGCGCAGGGGGCTGGCCGGGCGGCCAGGGCGGAAGGAGAACTTACACCTATGATTTTGGAGGAAAAGGTTTTAATTTCGAGGATTTAAACAGCGGATTTTCTGATTTTTTCGAGATGTTCTTCGGTAGAGGCGCAAATAGCAGATACTCCGACTTCTCTTCCGGATTCGGTTCGCAGTTTGGAGGAAGAGCGGGAGGCGCACCTCAAAAGGGACGGGATATGCAGTCCAGTCTCAGTATATCTCTAAGGGAGGCTTATACGGGAACCTGTAGGTCCTTCAGGATGCAAAAGGGCGGAAAGGCAAGGACGATTGATGTAAAGATACCCCGGGGGATAAAAGAAGGGGATAAGATAAGAATAGCCGGGGAAGGTGAAAAGTCACCGGCAGGAGGCCCGAACGGGGATTTATATCTGGTGGTAAATGTAGCCGAACACAATTTCTTTGACAGGAAGGGCAGCGACCTTTATTGCGATATACCGGTTACCATAAAGGAGGCCTATTACGGCTCAAAGATAGATGTACCGACTTTTGATGGCAATATCGTTGTAAAGGTTCCCCCGAAGACGCAGTCGGGCAAAAAGTTAAGGATTAGAGGAAAAGGAATGCCGGATTTGAAGGGCGGCGGTCAGGGCGATATTTATGCAAGGATTAAGATTGTGCTGCCTGAAAATTTGACGGAGGCGCAGAAAAAGAATTTTGATAAGTTTGCGGAAAGTTATAAAGAAAACCCGAGAGCCGGTATAATTGTCTGATTATGGGTTCTGGCCTTTATTTATAAATCCGGAAATTTGATTAAAATATAAATGCAGGAGTTAAAATAAATGCAAATGGATAAATTTACAATAAAAGCCCAGGAAGCATTATCGGAAGCGCAGAGAATAGCGTCCGAAAACGGCAACCAGAGCGTGGGCGACGTGCATCTTCTTTCTGCAATGTTAAAGCGGAAAGAGGGTATGATTACCCCTATCCTGAAAAAACTTGAGGTTGATATTGACCGGCTGGAAGGTAAAGTGGAGGACGCGCTGGCAAAACAGCCAAAGGTAAGTGGGCAGTCTGCACAATTATATATATCTCCAGAACTTAACAATATATTGAATAACGCACTCAGTGAAGCCGGCCAGTTAAAGGATGAATATGTATCAACAGAACATATATTGATAGCTCTTTCCTCAAGCGACAGTGATGCAGACAAGATTTTAAAGCAGGAAGGGGTAACCAAAGATAAAATATACCAGATTCTTGTGAGTATCAGGGGCAGCCAGAGGGTAACGGACCAGAATCCGGAGGATAAATATCAGCCGCTTAAAAGGTACGGAAAGGATATTACCGAACTGGCAGGAAAAGGCAAGCTTGACCCGGTAATAGGCAGGGATGATGAAATAAGAAGGGTGATCCAGGTCCTGTCAAGAAGGACGAAAAATAATCCGGTGTTAATCGGGGACCCCGGAGTGGGAAAAACTGCTATAGTAGAGGGGCTTGCCAATAGAATCGTATCCGGCGATATACCGGAAGGACTGAAAAATAAAAAGGTGATAGCTCTTGATATGGGTTCCCTTATAGCAGGTTCCAAGTACAGGGGCGAGTTTGAGGACAGGTTGAAAGCGGTGCTCAAGGAAGTGGCAAAAGCGGAAGGAAATATAATTTTGTTTCTGGATGAGCTGCATACGGTGGTTGGCGCCGGAGCGGCAGAGGGCGCAGTTGATGCCTCAAATATGTTAAAGCCGATGCTTGCCCGCGGCGAGCTCCACGCCATAGGAGCGACAACCCTTGATGAATACAGAAAACATATTGAGAAGGATGCCGCACTGGAAAGAAGGTTCCAGCCAATCCAGATAAACGAGCCGTCAGTGGAGGATACCGTATCAATACTGAGGGGACTCAGAGAAAGATACGAGGTTCATCACGGAGTAAGGATAAAGGATTCAGCCCTTATTGCTGCCGCAGTGCTTTCAGACAGGTATATATCAGAGAGGTTCCTGCCCGATAAGGCAATAGACCTTATAGATGAAGCCGCTTCCCGGCTGAGGATAGAAATTGACAGCATGCCCACTGAAATTGATGAAGTTGAAAGGAAAATAAAGCAGCTTGAAATAGAGGTGCAGGCGTTAAAAAAGGAAAAGGATAAGACCTCCGCCTCCAGGATGGAAAAGATAAAAAAAGAGCTTTCTGACCTTAAGGAAAAGTCAAATTCAATGAAGGCGCACTGGCAGCACGAAAAGGATATTATAAAAAATATAAGGGAATTAAAAGAAGAAACAGAAAAAACGAAGATTGAAGCAGAACATGCCGGAAGGGACGCGGACCTGCAGAAAGCGGCAGAATTAAAGTACGGGAAACTCCTTGAGCTAAAGAAGAAGCTGGATAAAGAAAATAAGAAGCTCGGCGAGCTCCAGAAGGATAATAAAATGCTGAAAAAAGAGGTGGATGAGGAAGATATAGCGGAAACGGTTTCCAAGTGGACCGGCATTCCCGTTACACGGCTTATGGAAGCCGAGATTGAGAAACTTGTAAATATGGAGGATAGATTAAAGAAGAGAGTAATAGGGCAGGATGAGGCCATAACCGCGGTATCAAATGCCATAAGGAGGGCAAGGGCGGGCCTTCAGGACCCGAACCGACCGATTGGCTCTTTCATATTTCTTGGCCCTACCGGTGTTGGGAAAACGGAGCTTTCAAAAGCCCTTGCCGGGTTCCTGTTTGATGATGAAAGGGCGATGATAAGGATTGATATGTCCGAGTATATGGAAAAGCATACCGTATCACGGCTGATAGGTGCTCCTCCCGGTTATGTTGGATATGAGGAAGGCGGATATTTAACCGAAGCTGTAAGAAGAAAGCCCTACAGCGTAATACTTATGGATGAGATTGAGAAGGCTCACGGTGATGTTTTCAATATACTGCTGCAGATAATGGATGACGGCCGGCTTACGGATGGGCATGGCAGGACCGTTGACTTTAAAAATACGGTTATTATAATGACTTCCAATATCGGAAGCCAGTGGATAACGGAAATTGACGAGAAAAATGAAGAAGAGATGAAAAAAAGAATTACAGGAGCCATGAAGGAAAACTTCAAGCCGGAATTCTTAAACAGGGTTGATGACATAATTATATTCCATCGCCTTGGTATTGATGAGATTACCAAGATAGTAGAGATACAGGCCGAAAACCTTAAAAAAACTTTAAAGAATAAAAAGCTTGGACTCGAATTGAGTGCAGGTGCTGTGAAGCTCCTTGCAAAAGAAGGTTTCGACCCTGTTTACGGTGCAAGACCTTTGAAAAGGGTTATCCAGAATGAAGTCCAGAATGTACTGGCATTGAAACTTCTAAATGGAGAGATAAAAGAAGGGGATACTGTAAAAGTTGACGTAACCGGTCCCGAAGGAAGAGTCCTTAGCTTTAAGGTTAAGAAATAAAAAATTCTTATTTTTATTTATATTTTTTTACCAATTCTAAGAATTCTTTGTGTGTCATGATGATTATCGAAAGGTTTGCCTGCCTTATGGATTCTGCCTTAAAGTGTTTACGGTCCAGAGTAATGAGAAAAGCAGACTTACTCTCAAGAGCGCCTGCGAGTACATGACGGTCCTTAAGAGTGATAATATCATTATACCGGCTTAGCTTTTCTTCAGTTGTTGGTCCAATAATCTCTGGATTAAGTTTGGCTATTCCTTTATAGAAACGAAGGAGAGATTCGGAAGGCAGCTTTTTTCGAATATTTCTCTGAGCCTCTAAAAGGACCCTTCGGGTTGTGACCGCAGAAAAGCGCAGCCCTCTGCAAACTTCCAAAATTAAAGAAGAACCACCACTGGAAGACCCTGCTGCAGCAACAAAAATAGAGGCATCCAAAAAAGCTTTCTTCTTTCCAGGCATATTATAATTTCCTTTCGGAAAGAAGCCTTTTTACAGTTCTTGCTGTATCTTTGTCTATTTTATCATCTTGCAGAAACTGGGAAATTTCCTTATCAGTGTATTCTCTTAGCTCATTCTCATTAAATTCACGAACTACAGCGGGCGTAATCTCTATTTTATTTCCTTTTAGAACAAGATTTAGAATAGTATTAGATCCAATTCCGAGTTTCTTACGGAACTCTATCGGAATAGTAATCTGACCCCTGGATAATGGTTTAACAATTTTAGTCATAAGTTCCTCATTTGCAGCCAATATAGGTGCCTCCTTATTTCATATTATCAGTAATACGTATATATTGTAATACGGTAATACCATTTGTCAATAAAAAAACTTTGATTATACTCTCTTTACGGCAATTTTCTATCTGATGGAAAAAGCAGCTTTTATAAGATGCCATTCAAATTAAGGGAAAGCAGAAAGAAGAGGGCTTAGCTAGGTATTTAATTTCTTAGTGGTTTCAGTAAGATTATCTTCCGGACTGCCATCTACCATATTAGTCCCGGAAGTATATTCTTCATTAGAAAAGCCAAATAAATTATCGGCCTCGCTTTTAAGAGAGAAAAATTCATCTTCCAGCGCTTCATTAATATCGCTCAAGATATCCTTTAAATTTTCAGGTTTTGCAAGTTTTTTAAAGTCTTCTTTTATACTTTTTGCAATGGGATAAATCGGCTTTCCTATAAATATATGAATTTTCCTGAATGAATTCCTTACAAGGGAGATTATGCCTCTTGAAATCCTGTTGGTCCATATCCATTTTTTGCTATCGGGGGCTTTATTCATATTATGCATATAGACTGGAATTATAGGGATTTTGGTTTTATAGCTGAAATATGCCGCGCCCCTTTTAAATCTTTTTAGTTTATTTTTTTTATTAAGCTCACCCTCGGGAAATATGCCAAAAAAAACATTTTTTCCTTTTGGAATACTTAAAAGCTCTTTGAAGCTTTTTATATTATTAAAAAACTGATTTTTGAATATGGGAATGCAGTTTGCAAGTTTTCTCATGAAAAAATTGGAAATCCAGTTTCCGAATTTTCCGCTTTCGGCAAGGAAAAATATCTTCTTTCTGGTTGCTGCAAGAAGTATTAAGGGGTCGGCATCCGCGGAATGATTTATTGCAAATATTGCAGGCCTGTCTGAAGGAATTCTTTTTTTATTGAAGATTTTTGTCCTGGTAAAGAGTTTATAGAAATTTATAAAAAGAATCCGGGGAACGCTATAAAAAAAGTCGGATATTTTCTTAAACAGGTTACCAGCCATTATTATGCTCCCGGGCAATTTTATAAAAAAATACTATCAGCTGTTATAAACAGGTCAAAAGAGAATCATTGCCCTGTGAGAATTATAAGGTCTAAATGTGAAAAATACTATTTGAAATTATTATTTTATCACTTTCATATTTTAAGAAAGATTTTTTTAATATTCTGGTAATGAGTGCCCCTCCAGTAGTATTTATCGCAGTTTTTACAGTACATAAAGTTTTTCTGTGTTTTAAACACATAAGGAGGCACTTTACCCCTGACATCTTCCTTCTTTACTTTTAGAAGTTTATGGTTGCATTCTATACACCTTATAAGGTTGGGCTCAAGCGGAATTTTAAGTTCCTTTTTAACCTGCTTTAGCTGGTTTTTAAGATTATCATTTTCTATGCACAGATATTTAATGTTTCCGTTTTTAAATCCCCTTCTTGCAAGCATGAGGGTATCCCTGGTGAGGACAACCCTTCCGGTTTTTTCGGCTGCCTTTACTATATGGTCGTCGCTTGCAGTGTTTTTATACAGCACGTCATAACCTGCTATTCGTAGATACCTCGCCAGTTTTCCTACCATTATGTCGGCAATGAATTTCATTATTCCACCAGGTCTAAAGAATTTATTTCAGCGCCCATTATGAGGATGAGACTTGATATATAAATCCATAAAAGGAAGCCGATTATCGACCCGATTGAGCCGTAAGTTAACTCAAAGTTTACAAATTTATTTATGTAGAAAATAAAGATGTGTTTGGAAAGCTCCCAGGCAATTGCAGCAAACAGTGCTCCCTTATATATGTGATATTTGAAGTGGGTTTTTTTATTGGTACCAAAGAAATAAATAAGACTGAAAATGGCAAAGTTAAAGGCAAGTCCCAGAATGATGGATATGGACTTGAACAGGGGCGAAGATATTGAGTCATTTAATTTAAAGTAGTCAACAATTCTATTGGCAAGATAGAAAAAGGATGTGGACAGCAGGAAGGATATAATGACAATTATTAGTATCAGGGTTATTATGAGAAAACCGAAAATTTTCTGTTTCCAGTATTTTCTCTGGGTTCTGGTTTTGTAAATCTTATTTAATGATAACTGGATGGAATCGAATATATAGGTGGTTGATATTGCCAGGAAGATAAAGCCCGTAATTCCGATGCTTGTCCTGTTCTCTACTATTTTAGATAAGTTGGATTCCGCGAAGCCGTATATGATAGGAATTCTTTCCTCAACAAAGCTGAGTATGGTTGACTGGAACTCAAACCTGTTAATTAATATACCGGACAGGGAAATAAGCAGGAGCCCTAATGGAAAAATGAAGAAAAGGAAGTAAAAAGCAATGGATGAAGCCATAATTATACAGCCATCCGATATATATTTTCCGGATAGCTTCCTCAGATATTTGAATGCGGACAGTATAAAATATTTTATTTTATTTTTTACGCGCAAAGTATAAGACAAGATACTAGTAAATTTTTATTTTTTCTATTTCTTTTAATTTACTGAGCTTATCAACTACGCTGTTGGAAAAACCTACGCCTCTGCTGGTTATAACCATGGTAAAGACATTTTTATTTTTCTTGCTGTCAAATTTATATTTTCTGCTTTCTATATCTGCAGATTTTTCACCCACTAAGTTTATTAGCTTTTCAAATTTTATCTCTGATAATAACTGGCTGGAAAGTCCCATTTTTTATGCTTTCATATTTTTTAAAACTGTCTTATCATATTTTAAGGTTGATTTGTTTATACTACAAGAAAAATAACTGCTGCAGTTTTTATAAATATGTTTAATAAGCATGGTGACTAAATGTTTAAATCATCAATAAAATTATTTAAAATTTTTGGAATAGAGATAAGACTGGATTACAGCTGGTTTATTATATTTGCATTGTTTTCCTGTTACTTTGGATTCTTTTATTTTCCCGAAGTTTTGCCGGACCTCAACAGGGGTTTCCTGGCATTGATTACTATTGTAACGGTAATTCTTTTCTTTGTATCCGTACTTATACACGAAATGAGCCATTCGCTGGTTGCAAGGAGAAAGGGCATACCGGTAGAGAGGATAACGCTTTTTTTATTTGGAGGGATGGCGCAGATAGAAAAGGAACCGGAAACGCCCTTTAGCGAGTTTATAATGGCTATAGTGGGACCTGCTGCAAGTTTCGTGCTGGCAATATTTTTTGGAATTATATGGGTTTTTACCAGGGGCTTTACACCAGTAGAAGAGCCTGTTAAATACCTGGCTATAATTAATGTAGTTCTCGGGGTTTTTAATATACTCCCCGGTTACCCTCTTGACGGAGGGAGGGTTTTACGCTCTATTATATGGAAAGTTACAGGTGACCTGAAAAGGGCGACCTTTATAGCTTCAACTGCAGGAAGGGTACTGGGTTTTACGATTATCGCCGCTGGTATCTTCTTTATATTCGTAGGAAATTTTTTAAACGGTGTATGGCTTGCATTTATAGGGTGGTTTTTACAGTCCTCCGCGCAGAAGGGATACCGCCAGCTTGTTTTTGAAACTTCCATAAAGGGTATTAAGGTAGGAGATGTGGTTAACGAAAATATTGTTGATGTAATCAGTGATACGACAATACAGAATCTGGTAGATGATTATTTCATGAAATACAGGTTTGGGAGATTCCCGGTCGTGGAAGACCCGGGGGACAGAAAGCTGATAGGTGTTATTTCCATACATGATGCAAAGGAAGTACCGAGGGAAAAATGGCAGTATGTAAAGGTGGGAGATGTGGTGAAGAAGATTTCAGAAAAGGAGAAAGTAGATGTATCTATGGAAGTCTCCGAAGCAATAAAAAGGATGATAAAAAACGACCTGGGGCATCTGGTGGTAATGTCCGGCGGTAAGTTAAAGGGAATGATTACGAAAAGCGATGTAATGCATTTTATAGAGGTAAGGTCTGAGTTTCATTAAACTTCTGATATAGGATATAATAATTATTTTTCATAAATGGAAAGCGTGAAAATGGCGGACTATAAATTTTTTAAAGATTATAAAGAAGAGATAAAAGAAAGTCTAAAGGAGCTTAAAGTTATATACACTGACCTTGACGGCACATTATTTAATGAAAGGGGATGCCTTATAAAGGACCACGAGAATAATTATTATTTAGATGCAGTAAGACTGTTCCGGAAAATAAGGGACAGGGAAATAGATATTGTCATGATATCGGGAAGGAACAGGTATCAGTTAAGATATATTGCGCAGATGATAGGGCTTAAAAATTATGTTTCAGAGCTCGGGGCGGAACTGGTTTATAATCTCGGGGAAAAAGTTTATCCCACTTTTGATGATAACAGGACAGGGTATGAATTAACCGGCGGCGGAAAGGACCTTATAAAAATCACGGAGCTTCTGAAAAAAAGTTTTCCGGGCAGAATTGAAAGTAAGATAGAGTGGAGTAAATACAGGGCATATAATGCTTTATTTTTTGGGGAAATAGACCTTGATAGGGCAAACAGGCTGATTGAGAGCGAAGGATATAAAGGGCTGGCACTGGTTGATAATGGGTTCTCATCGCTTGTTACACTTGACATTGATGTAAAAAGGTTACACATTTACAACCTGATGCCTGCGGGTGTTAACAAGTCAAATGGAATAATTCTTGATAAGAAGAAAAGAAATTTTGCAGCCGGGGACTGCATAGCGATTGGAGATTCCCTGGAAGATTTAAAAATGGCTGATGAGGTTAAATATTTTTTCCTTATGAAAAATGCGCTGGAACATAAGGAAACTATTGCAGATGAGCTTAAAAAATATAAAAATGTATATATCACTGAAGGCGAAATGAACAGGGGCTGGGCAGAGGTAATGGGCTACCTTTTAGATTAGTCCAAAATAAGCCGGGAAGAATTCATTGCAGCGGTATTTATATTAAATATAAATTTCAGATAGTTTATAATAAATAAGAAAATAAATTGCAAAGGGAGTGTTGGCGATGAGCAATGATGTTAACAGGGATAACGGTAATGGGCAATATCATAAGTCCGGCATAGTAGATTTTTTTGAGATATCAATAGCTATTCTAATTTCAGTTTTTTCCGGATTTATACTGGGATTATTATTTGCGCCGCAGTCCGGATTAAAAACGAGGTCAAAAGTTGCAGAAAAAGTCAGGGATGCAGCGGGTAGATTGAAGTTCACAATGGCTGAGGCAAGAGTAATGGGTGAGGACTTTTTAGATAAGAGCATAAAGAAAGTCAGTGAGGTATCCTCTAAAGTTAAGGGCGGCGACCAGGGTGATAATGGCTAGAAGCTAATCGGCAATATCCCTGTCCCTATTTATTGACAATGGTTTTTTACTATAGTAGACTTTACGTTTGCTAATTCAATTGGACAGCTAGCGGCTTCGGCATATTAGTTGTTTAATTGTTGAATTGGCAGCAGGGGCCGTTAGCTCAGTTGGTAGAGCACCGGACTTTTAATCCGGGTGTCGAAGGTTCGAATCCTTCACGGCTCACCATTATATGGCCTGTTCGTCTAGTGGTTAGGACAGTAGGTTTTCAACCTACAAACAGGAGTTCAATTCTCCTACAGGCTACCAGTAAGTACGGGCGTTTAGCTCAGCTGGGAGAGCACCTGCCTTACAAGCAGGGGGTCGCAGGTTCAAGCCCTGCAACGCCCACCATGTTTTATAGAGTAAGTGGAGCTGTCGTCTAGTGGTTTAGGACACATGCCTGTCACGCATGAGATCGCGGGTTCAAATCCCGCCAGCTCCGCCAGTTTTAAGAAATGGTTGGCGAGATAGCTCAGTTGGTAGAGCAGTGGACTGAAAATCCATGTGTCCGCAGTTCAATTCTGCGTCTCGCCACCAGTTTTTATAAAAAAGGATAAAGTCATATAAAATAAATCATTTGCCGATTGTTGTGTTGCAGCATTATACTTTTGAAACTTTCTTAAAAAAGGGAGAAAATCAATGAGAAAAAACAGAGCCTTGTCACTAATTGGCGCTACTATAGCGTTTTTAATCGCAGCAAGCTTCACATTTGCCGGATGCGGTGCAGGTGCAGAAAGTACGGGTTCGGCCGGTGATTCGGAGAGTCAGAATTCAGGGCTGCCGTATGAAGGAGAGGAACTCGTCCTGTCAGGTTCCACTACATTTCTGCAGGTTTCAGCAGCATGGGCAGAAGCATTTATGGAAGAATATGGCGGAACAGTAATTGTAAATGCCGGCGGTTCCGGAGGAGGTATTGCCGACCTGATAAATGGAATAAACAATCTTGCAAATGCTTCAAGGCAGATAAAAGATGAAGAGATGGATGCAGCAGCAAATGCAGGTTATGATGTCCAGGAATATACTGTCCTTTATGATGGAATTGCAGTTATTGTGAGCGGCAATGTTTCTGTTGATAATCTTACCATGGGGCAGCTCTCAAAAATATATACGGGAGAAGTTACAAACTGGAAAGATGTCGGAGGAGATGACGTTGGGATAGTAGTTGTTGCAAGAGATTCAAGCTCCGGTACCGGCGAATATTTCCTGGAAGAAATAGTCCAAATGGGAAAACCCTTGAGGAAAATGACTATACGGAGAATGCCCTGCGTCTTCAATCAAATGCCGATGTTGCGAACCAGATTAAGGATAATGATGATGTCGTAGGTTATATAAGCCTTGGATATCTTGACCAGTCTCTTAAAACCTTGAAAATCGAAGGGGTAGAACCTTCGGTAGAAACAGTAAAGGACAGTTCCTACCCTATTTCCAGGGGATTGTATATTTACTCGCCATCCAAAGAATTAGAACCGATAGCACAGGAATATTTAGATTTTGTAATGGGTGAAGAAGGGCAGGGAATAGGACTGCAGCAGGGATTTGTACCTGTTAATTAAAATCCCATTTTTTTAAGTTTAATAATGAAAATGAATGGTAAAATAATACCGATTCTTTTAAAATAAAAGCATGTCACGGCTTAAGATTAGACTGAAAAAAATAAAGAGCTTTCTTATATATAGATTCGTTTTTTTTAATGGAATAATTTCAATTATAGTTCTGGCATTAATCCTTGCTTTTCTTATTGCAAACTCTTTTAGGTTTTTTACTGCCTATCCAATTTTAGATTTTCTGACCGGCCAGAAATGGTCGCCTACTGTACTGGAAGAGTTTGGGTTTTTACCGCTTCTTACCGGCTCACTGCTGGTTACGCTGGGAGCTATAGTAATCGCCGTGCCTCTTGGCGTGGGAAGCGCCATTTATATAGGTGAGCTTGCTCCCAGAGCGGTAAGGGAGATATTAAAACCGATAATTGAAGTACTTGCAACCATACCTTCAGTAGTTATAGGATTTATAGGTATAAAAATCCTCGCTCCTGTAATAAAGGAGCTTTTTGGTTTAAGCATAGGGCTTACCGCCCTTACCGGCTCGGTAATGCTTGCTTTTATGAGTTTGCCTACAATTATTTCAATTTCAGAAGATGCAGTTAATGCAGTCCCAAACAGGTACAGGTACGCTTCAATAGCCATGGGGGCTACAAAGTGGGAAACGACACTGGGAGTTGTGGTGCCTTCGGCATCATCCGGTATGATGGCTGCCGTAATGCTTGGACTCGGAAGAATTGTAGGTGAAACCATGACGGTACTTATGATAACCGGTAACTCGCCCAGGATGGTTTTTTCCTGGCTGCAGCCGGTAAGGACAATTACCGCAACTATTGCTGCTGAAATGGGCGAAACCGTCCAGGGAGGGATTCATTATTCCGTGCTTTTTGCTATAGGCCTTATTCTTTTTATAATTACATTTATCATAAATTTCATATCCGACAGGTTCATAAATAGGATAAGGGAAAGTTAGAGAGGAAATACAGGACTTATTATGTGAGAAGCACCAGAAAAGAGTAAAAGAAGAAGAAGATTTATAGAAAAAGCATCATATATATTCTTGCTTATTCTGACTCTTATAGTGGTAGCTTTCGTAGTGGGGATAGTTGTGTATCTCATAATTAAGGGAAGCGGTGCGATAAACTGGGAATTCCTGACAAGCAAGCCGAGTGCAGGCATGAGAGAAGGAGGAATCTTCCCTGCAATACTCGGCACTCTTTGTTTGATAATAGGGACTTTCTTATTTTCGCTTCCAATAGGGGTACTGGCTGCGATTTATCTTAACGAATATGCGTCAAAGAACAGGTTTACCAGAATAATAAGACTGTCCATTGTGAATATGTCGGGTGTCCCCTCTGTGGTGTATGGTTTATTCGGGATGGGGTTTTTCGTTATAATGCTTAATTTCGGCAGGTCAATTCTGGCCGGTTCTTTAACCCTTGCACTGCTTATACTTCCAGTAATAATAACGGCTACCGAAGAGGCCTTAAAGACAGTTCCCGATTCATACCGGCATGCTTCGCTTGCGCTTGGCGCAACGAGATGGCAGACTATAGTAAAAGTGGTATTGCCCCCGGCATTACCGGGAATAATAACCGGTTCCGTTATAGGAATTGGGAGGGCAGCAGGGGAAACTGCTCCCATTATGTTTACAGTCGCCGCATTTTCACAGCCGAATCTGCCGGATTCGGTTTTTAGCCAGGTAATGGCACTGCCCTATCATTTGTATGTTCTGGCGACACAGCTTACGGACACGCCCGAGGACATGCAGTGGGGCACGGCACTGGTTCTTATTTTTGCCATTTCCGGGACTGCCATAAGGACAAAATTCCGATTAATGAGAAAGGATTAAAATGAGGGAAACATTTCATAATAAAGTAGAAGAGATAAATAACAGCGTCATATTGATGGGAGGCCTTGTCCAGGAAGCAGTTGATAATGCAGTAAAAGCTTTTATGGAAATCAATGTAGAACTGGCACAGAAGGTTATAGACAGTGATATAAAGATAGATGAAATTGATATATCAATTGAGGAGAGGTGTATTATTATCCAGGCGGAGCACCAGCCGGTGGCCAGGGATTTAAGGTATCTCCATTCAATCTGCGTGATTATAAAGTCCCTGGAGAGAATCGGCGATCTTGCTGTCAATATTTCAAAGATTGTTAAAAAACTGGAGAAAGACGGAATGAAATGTTCCGACAGGGAGATTATAAACCTGGTCGTGGAAATGGGCAACCTGGTTAAGTCGGAGCTTAATGGAGCTATTGAGTCATTTAAAAATAACGATGTAAAAATAGCTTTGAAACTGGAAAAATCGGATGATAAAGTTGATGAAATCCAGAAGATGATATTAAAGAAGTTATATTCTTCCTATAAAAGCAAGAAGGATATAGATATTATAACCAATATCGTAATGGCAAGCAGATATCTGGAGAGAATAGGTGACCAGTCCGTAAATATAGGGGAAAGGGTACGGTATTTTTTAAGCGGAAGTTACGGAGTTGTCCATGATAGCGAATAGGTCAGGGTATAAAAATGGCAGCTGTGGATATTGATTAATCCATTGCCAGTTTCTTTAAATCTTCTATCTGGTCCCCGGTTCCAACGGCAATTATTTTCTGTCCATGACGCATGTCAGTATTACCGCTTGCCTTGTTGACGGATATTTTTTCTCCCTTTTCAATTACCGATATAATAAGGGTTTCAATACCGTATTTTTCTCCGGCTTTTCTTATATCTATACCATCTATTCTGCTGTTTTCCTTGATTTCGATTTCCGCAAGTTTAATCTCATTTTCCTCGGTTTTCATTATGGTATCCAGGAAGTCGCATATTGCTGGCTGCAGAGCCATGTCTGCCATTCTTCTTCCGCCGATAATCTGTGGAGAGACTACCTTGTCTGCGCCTGCCTTTTCAAGTTTACTGATAGTTTCATGGACCACAGCCCTTGCTACAATGAAGATAGAAGGGTTTAAGGATTTAGCGGAGAGTGTGATATAAACATTTTCCGCATCGGTATCAAGAGCGGCAAAAAGGCCCCTGGCTTCCTTTATCTGTGCTTCCAGGAGGGTTTCATCACTTGATGCGTCCCCCTGTATATAGAGCCAGTTATTCTGCTTTGCAATTTCTATGACACTGTCAGCTTCGTCGATTACTATAAAATCAATATGGTTGTTTGACAGTTCGCCGGCAATTTCAGTACCCACTCTTCCGAGTCCGCAGATTATATAATGGTTTTTTAATTTTGATATCATTTTTATCTTCCTTCTTTTTTCTATTCTTCCAAAAAAAACTCGCCTAATATAAAATCAGTTAAGTTTATTAAAATATATGCAGCTGTACCGGTACCTATTATAATTAGAAAAATTGTGAATACAGTCCCTGCTTTTGAGAGCTCTTTTACCAGCCCAAAGCCCACTGTGGTAATGGTTATAGTGGTCATATAAATTGAGTCAAGGAATGTCATATCCTCGATAATCATATACCCGAATGAGCCAAGGAAATAAACTGAAATAAGGATAATAATGGAAACAATTATCCTTCTGGGGAATTTTGGTAAATTCTCTGTTTTCATATTTAAAATTCTGACCTAATATTGATTTTTTTCAAGTTTTTAGCCAGATTTATAAAAATTATATTCATATCTATATTATGTAGCGGTCCCGGTTTATACGGCTTCTTTATAGTATATATAGTATTTGCTTATTTCTTCGAATTTGTTATAATACGAATATAAGAAATTCTTATTTAAGTAAGGGTGAGTGAAATGGTTACAAAATTAAGAGAAAGATCACAGATAACCCTGCCGGCAGAAATCGTTAAAGAACTTAACCTCAAAACCGGGGATAATCTTGAAATAAGTCTGGAGGAAGGCAGAATAGTAATAAAACCTGTTCTGGTTATAGACAGGTCACAGTTATGGTTCTGGTCGAAAGACTGGCAGGCAAAGGAAAAGGAAGTTGAAGAGGATATTAGGTCCGGCAGGGTCCATAAAGCAAGGGGACTTAAAGATTTAAAAGAGAAATTAGACAAATAATATGGAAGTATTTTTTTCGGAAAGATTTAAAAAAGATTATAAATCATTTTCCAGGGACATAAAAAAGAAAGTAATTTCTAAATTGAAAATATTTTCTGAAAATCCTTACCATCCATCACTAAGAACTAAAAAAATAAAAGGCAAAGAAGATATTTTTGAAACAAGTATTAACATGAGTATCAGAATGACGTGGAATTATTATGAAGGTAATGTATTACTCAGGACAATAGGCGAGCATGATAAAACCATTAAAAATCCTTAGGTTAATTTAAGGTTTATTTTAAAATTTTACATACCGGAGGAAAAAAATTAGCGGTAAATTATATATATGTGCCACACCCATAGGAAACCTTGAAGACGTAAGTTTAAGGCTCCTAAGAACGCTAAGGGAGGCAGACTTAATTGTAGCCGAGGATACAAGAACCATAAAAAAGCTGCTTGGAAGATACGATATTTCCAAAAAGGATATCATAAGCTATAACGACTATAACTATAAAGAGAGAATCCCCCGAATAGTAGATAAGCTTGAAGCAGGGAAGGATGTTTCCCTGGTTTCGGAATCGGGCCTTCCTGCAATTCAGGACCCGGGATACAGGATAATAAATGAATGTATAAAAAAGGATATTACCGTAACCGTAATACCCGGCCCCAATGCCGCATTAAGCGCCCTGGTCCTTTCGGGGCTTGCTACCGACAGTTTCCTTTTTGAAGGGTTTTTGCCGAAATCTAAGGCAAAAAGAAAGAGTAAAATAATGGAGCTGGCGCCACTGCCATATACCATTATATTTTACGAATCACCAAAGAGGATAGAAAAGCTTTTAGGGGAAATTATTGAAAGGTTCGGGAACAGGGATGCAGCGCTCGTGAGGGAAATTTCTAAAATATATGAGGAAGCCATAAGGGGTAATTTAGAAAGCATCCTTAAGAAGATAAAAGCAAAAAAAATAAAGGGAGAAATAGTGCTTGTTGTCTCCGGGCATAAAAATGAACTTATAAAAAACTTCTCAGGCGAAGATATAAAAAATGAGATAATGAAGTTAATGAAGCAGGGTATTTCCAAAAAGGGTGCCCTTAAGATTATACGTTCCAAGTATGACATAGATAAACAAAGATTGTATAATATTGCAACGAAAATCTAAGTTGCACCGTTATATGGTTATTATAATAAAAAATGATACTGGAGCTTTAATTGAGTAAAAAATTTTATATCACGACCGCGATTCCTTACATGAATGCCAAGCTGCATCTTGGTCAGATTTATGAATTCATACTTGCGGATACAGTGGTAAGATTTCAGAGACTTATGGGTAAGGATACATTTTTTCTTACCGGTGCGGATGAGCATGGGCAGAAAATAAATAAGAGCGCAGTGGATAAAGGAGTCAGCCCGCAGGAATATGTGGATACGATGGCCGGTGATATGAAAAGACTTTTGAAACTATATGACATAAGCAACGATTATTATATAAGGACGACGGATAAAAAGCATGAAAAAGTGGTCCAGAACGTACTGGGGAAACTTAAGGATAACGGGGACCTCTACAAGAGTACCTATGAGGGCAGTTACTGTGTTTACTGCGAGACATTTCTGCCTGATTCCCAGCTTGTAGATGGCAAGTGCCCGCAGTGTCACAGGGATGTGGAATATGTAAAAGAAGAGAATTATTTCTTTAAGCTGTCAAAATATGAAAAAAGGATTATAGAGCATATTGAGAAGAACCCGGATTTCATAGTCCCTGAAACAAGGAAAAATGAGGTACTTGGAATCCTGAAACAGGGGCTCAGGGATATAAGCGTTTCAAGGACTACGGTTAAATGGGGGGTTCCCATAACTTTTGACCCCGGACATTACTGTTATGTATGGGTGGATGCCCTTATAAATTATATTTCGGCTCTCGGTTACGGCACTGATGGCCAGAAGTTGTTTGACAGCTTATGGCCTGCCGACCAGCACCATATTGGAAAGGATATTCTGAAGTTTCACGCCATAATATGGCCTGCAATGCTTATGTCCCTCGGATTGGAGCTGCCGGGACAGATTGTAGTTCACGGATGGCTGATGATGGGTAAGGAAAAGCTGTCAAAATCAAAGGGAATTACCCTTGACCCGGATGAGCTGTCGGAAAAATTCGGGGTGGACGGCATAAGGTATTTTTTGACCAGGGAAATATCATTCGGGCAGGACGGCTCTTTTACCCCTGAAGCTTTTATACGCAGATATAATTCTGACTTAAGCAATGATATCGGAAATCTCGTTTCCAGGACAGTTGCCATGATAAATAAATACCGGGACGGAATAATACCAAAAAGTACTTTAAATGAAGCTTTCAAAAATAGATGGGATGAGCTTAAAAAAGAGGTAGAGGGGTATATGGCTGAGTTCAGGTTCCCGGAATATCTTGCCGGTGTCTCTGAATTTATAAACATGGCAAATAAGCATATAGAGGACAGCCAGCCATGGGTTCTTGCAAAAAACCAGGATGATGAGAGCAAGAGAAAGCTTGACGCAGTGCTTTACGGAGTGGTGGAAGTGGCAAGACTGGCAACCATCTTACTTATCCCCTTTATTCCTTCGGCAGGCCGGAAGATATTTTCACAGCTTGGTATAAAAGAAGATATTGAAAAGATTACCATTGAGAAGGATGGAGTATGGGGCAGTTTTGAAGGCGGAAGCAGGGTTGGAGAAAGAGAGATACTTTTCCCCAGGATAGATGATAAAAACAACCGATAACAATTAACCGGATAATATTATGTATTTTATAGACACCCACGCACATATCGATATGCTAAAGGAGCTAACTCCTGAAGAGACCGTAAAAAAATCTGAAGATGAGGGGGTTAAATATATTATAAATGTCGGCACCACCATAGAGAGCAGCAGGAAGTCACTGGAGTTTGCGGAAAAATTTGATAATGTATTTGCCAGTGTGGGAGTTCATCCCCATTATGCTTCAGGTTTTAAGGATAAAGAGATAAAGACCCTTGATTCCTTAATAAGGGGTGCTGGAGGCGGCGGAAGATACGAAAAGGTTGTGGCAGTCGGAGAGACCGGCTTTGATTTTTACAGGAATTTAAGCACCGAAGCGGATATGGAAAGAGCATTCAGTTCCCAGATAGAGCTGGCAATAAAATATGATGTACCGGTGATAATCCATGACAGGGATGCGCACTTAAAGACTCTTGAAGTGGTAAAAAAATATGCGGGGAATAAGAAATTCAGGGCTGTGGTCCATTGCTTTTCCGGTGATATGAATTTTGCGGAGAAGTGTTTTGAGCTCGGGCTATATATTTCCTTTACGGGCATTGTTACCTTTCCAAATGCCGGTGATGTCCTTAATGTCGTAAAAGAAGTCCCCCTTGAGAGGATATTCATAGAGACCGATTCTCCTTTCCTGGCTCCGCAGGCAAAGAGGGGCAGTGAAAATTACCCGGGTTATGTAAAATATGTAGCCGAAAAAATTGCTGAAATAAAGGGTTTAAGCATTGAGAAGGTTGCAGAGATTACATCAGAGAACGCAGAGAATTTCTTTTCTTTAATAAAAAATAATTAACTTATAAATATGCATTCATATATAAGCTCTCCCGGAAATACGGTAAAGATTTTAGCAAGGTATGGAATAAAGCTAAAAAAAAGCCTGGGGCAAAACTTCCTAATAGATACCAATAACGCAAAAAAGATAGTAGAGCGCGCCGGAATCAGCCCGGAAGATATAGTACTTGAGGTAGGGAGCGGTATTGGCGGGCTAACAGAAATTTTAACGAAAAAGGCAAAAAAGGTAGTATGCGTGGAGTTTGATAAGCTGCTTGTAAAAGCATTCAGGGATATATTTAAAAGCGAGCTTATAGATAGTTTAAAATTAGAGTTAATCCATGCGGATGCTTTAAAACTTGATTACAGGGAGCTGGCTTTAAGATATAAAACAGGCATGGTAGTATCGAATCTTCCATACAGTATCGGGGCGGTCCTGCTCCTGAAAATGATAATGGAGGCGGAGACCATAGAAAAGATGATTTTAACTGTCCAGAAGGATATCGCGGAAAGGCTGCTTGCCTCGGTGGGAGATAAAAATTACAGTTCATATACGGTAAAGGCAAACTTTCTGGCGGATTATAAATTCTGCTTCCAGATTCCCCGGAATTGTTTTATCCCCAGACCTTTCGTGGATTCATGGGTGATAGAGGTAAAAAGGAAAGATAACAGCAGTTTATTGGATGATAGCTTCGATAGGGACGGTTTTTTTGATTTTATAAACGCCTGCTTTCTTCACAGGAGAAAGAAGCTTATTAACTCATTATCGCAGAAAAATAGTAAATATTGCGATAATGTGGAATTCATTATAAAATTGCTAACCGGTATTGGTAAGGACAGGAATATAAGGGCAGAGGAGTTAACATTAAAAGACTATATTTACCTTTACAGGAACCTGTAATATATAATATGAGATAATTGTGTTATTATAAAGCTGATAAAATATGAAAAATACTATAAAACTTAGGGCTTCAGGGAAAATAAATCTATATCTTAATGTATCCAAAAACGGCAGGAATGACGGCTTTCATGAAATTAAATCCATAATGCAGAGTATAAGTCTTTCAGACGAGCTTACCTTTGGTATATCCAAAAGGAATGGCAGTTCCAGTTCGCCGGAAAATAACGGCATCTACATAACCTGCAATAATGAAGATATTCCCCTTGATGAGAAAAACCTTGTTCACAAGGCAGCAGCGCTGATTCTGGATAAATATAATCTTAGGGGAAAATATATTGTAAATATAAATATAGAGAAGCATATTCCGGTATGTGCGGGCCTTGCCGGAGGCAGCACCAATGCAGCCGCGACCCTGGTTGCGATGAATGAATTATCTGGCCTTAAAATAGATATAGGAGATTTAATGATCCTGGCTGGAGAAGTGGGTTCGGATGTACCTTTCTGCTTAAGGGGAGGGACGATTCTTGCCGAGGGCAGGGGAGAGAAGCTTTCCAAACTTCCGCATCTTCCTTTTTACTGGATAATACTTGCCACGGATGGAGAAAAGTTCCTGTCTAAAGATGTTTATGGAAAATTTGACCTGGCAGGTGAAGAAAGAGAGTCTATACACACGGAACTCGTTAGTAATATTGCAAAGGATAGATTTGCCAGTTTTTTTCAAAGATTGAGAAATGACCTGGAGGAAGTCGTAGCAGTAGAAGATAAAAGGATACAGGGGATAAAGGATAAAGCACATAAGCTGGGGGCAATTGCTACCCAGATGACTGGAAGCGGCCCTACGGTGTTCGCGTTCTGTAATGATTTAAGGACGGCGATTGATGTGTATAAGGGTTTAAGGAAAGTAACTTCAAAGGTATTTTTATCCCACACCACCCCCAGCAGTTTGACGGTTCATGGTTAATATATATCGTGATAGATGAAATAACCTCATATATTTATAACTTCTTTCAAATTTGAATTTTAGCAGGCACTGTTATAGAATTTATTAGTTTTAATGGGGAGTAGCCAAGTGGTAAGGCAACGGGCCTTGGACCCGTGATCGGAGGTTCGAACCCTCCCTCCCCAGCCAATTCGGTATGTATGTCATGTCTATATAATCAATTGAAATTCTGTTAATAATTCCCATTATCGCCATAATATGTACTATATCGCACATAAAAGGGGATAGTTAACGAAATCGGAACTATATCACAAAAAAAGCTCTATTATTATTCATTATAACATCAATCTAATCGTAGTAACCGTACCAAGCATTTCAAATTGCACATTGCCGTTGATTACTTCGAGAGATTTAATATCACGTTCTCGCGCATCACACAGAAAAGCTTTTTTTACCATGAAATGATGAGCCACAACCTGCACTCTTGATCTAGATAAGCTATATGCATTCAATCGAACTATAATTCCTTTGCCACGGGAGGTGGGCTTGACCGCTGCCACCCAAACATCGTGGGTGTTGGTTGTGACAATAGAGTCTGCAAGTTTACTCATACATGTATCTATTGAAGATGACCATGGATTTGTGCCAATGCTGTGTGCTTTTAGATGGATTTTATTATCTCGCCAATCACCTTTTTGAGTAAACAAAAATGCATACTCAAAAGTATAACTCTCTCGCTCGTGACCATATGCGGGATTGCCGGGAATAGCAATAAAACCAAATATTTTCTCTTTTGTAGCATTACGCATGGCAACCAGCTCAATTTGCCCGTCCGGTTGATAAGAAATCGCCCCCGGTAAAGGCGCAAGAAATGCAATGCCGTGCTCAGTGCTATCATCCTGTAGGTGAACAAAACTCTGATACGGCCAAAAGGTTGGGTTGTATATACGTTTTAGCGGACGAACGACAACGCCGCCGGGTGAATCCATTGCCAGGCTATTTGCGAATATACTGGTTTTAAAACGGACGGTAACAGAATGCTTTTTTGCAGCCATTCCTTCGCTGCGGCAATAAATAACAGGCGAATCATTAACAAACCACATTCGATGAACAATCGCTTCTCCATTTAGTTTTGCGGTGCCGATAATCTCCAAGCCGTTACCATGTTCTTTTATTTGCGTATTCTCCGAATAAATACTTGCTTTCATGGATTCTTTCCAGATTCCTCCGGCAAACTCAAACCCCATGCGCCACAGCCCTCCCGAATCACGATAGCTGACAAGCTCGGCAGAGATATCTGTATTGCACTGCGTTTTTGAGCCGTGAGATTTAAAATGAATAATTGTTCCTCCGCGATTTTTATCCAGCTTTATATCATAGTGCATGGTCTTTATTTGAATTATGCCATTTTTCTGAGTCCACACCAAAGATTCAGAACTGCTTTTTTGCACATCAGTTTCAGTTGAATCATATTTGCAGCGATCTATAATCAATTCTACCGAATCGGCAGCCTGTGCAAGCATAGGCATTTGTTCTTCTTCAACCACCCTATCCGGAGACGTACCTGCGATAAAATCATGATGATTTGAAACAGCCGCCTGCCACCACGCATCTTTAAGCTTAGAAGAGATGGTCTTATTCGTAGCATCGTTGTCAGGTAAAAACGACAACTTTTCAGCCAGCAGCAGGTTGTCGATAAGTTTGCGGCATTGCCGCTTAAGAACCGGACGAGCCGTATAAAAACCGGTTCAATAAGGATTTGGATCAAGTTGTAACACGGGCAGCTTGCCTTCGTGATAACCGACAAGCGCAAGATAATCGTCCATGCCGGCATTAATTGCCCAAACTCCTGTTTTCGGATAATGGTTTTGATTATATCTATCAAGTAGTGCTACAAGATCGGGAATTGGCTCCACAAAATCAAAACCGATGGGACAGAGCATATATGGCGTTCTACTGTAATTTGAAAGCTTCTTGACATATTGTTTGATACGATATGCTATATGGTGATCTGATCGTACAGAAAATGCAACACGAAAAAGATATACGCGGCTCGCCCCTCTATAGGCTAGCATATCACCTTGCCCATAAGTGAAAGCATTCCAGTGGCACAATACTTGTGCACCATTCATATCACGCCAAACAAAATCTAGACTACGCTCTTTTATTAACAGTTGTTCAGCTGTAGAATTTTGTCTTGGAAATCGTTTTTTAGGTTCCAAATCGCAACCCATAAAATACATCCCATCGACACGGGTTATAGCAGCGCATTCAAATCCTGCTGCTTTTATGAGAGACGGAAGTGCCGGTGTGCACCCGAAGCTATCTGCAAAATAAGCAAGATTTGTTTCTTGTGTCATCCCGTTTTCACGCAACCACTCCTGACCGATGACAAGGTCGCGCAGTATTGCTTCTGTGTTAGGTAATATTGTATCTGCAGTTGTAACACCACTGCTGGTTAAACGCAACCGTTTGCTGTTGACTAATTCACGAACAATTTCTTGCTTTTTAGGATAACGCTCCCAATACAATCGCAAAAAGAATATGCACTCAATTGAATAAATACGCTTTGGTTCCTTTATTAATTCTTCTATAGCGAAATTGAGGTTATGCCGAACAAATCGCTCAAAATATTCTTCGGACTTAAGAAGCCAATTAGGATCCCAGTGACTCGATTCGGAAAAAACCAAAACCTGCTTAGCATCGTCCGGAATACCCAGCCGATGACGCAGTTGTTTTTCATTATTTTTTTGTTTGAACTTCATTTCTCCTTTTCCTTTCTCTGATAAATCTAATACAAACCAATACTTTGGATATAGCAAGTATCAGAAGCCTGTTTATGGATTAAAAATCATAAGCAGTTCTCTTCTTAGCGCAAACACTACACAATAAAAGTAAATAACTTTATAACTGCACTCAAAACAAAGTATGCAGCACGACTTTGTTGATTTCATCAATAAACGAAGCAATCTCCTCTGGGCTTTCTTTAAAACCATTCAGTATCCAATTTTGGATAAGAGCAGTAGTACCATTTTCGGTATAAATGTATGTTTTTTCTAGCAAATCATTGTTATGCTGCTTAGACATTGTTTTCCATTCCGCAATAAATTTATTTTGCGCCAGAGTCGTTACTCGCTTCATAAATTTCCTGTCGCTGTTTTCAGAAAAAATGATTTTGCACAATTCTTGATTATCTCGAATTGATCGACATATTTCGAGTGTTGCTGTTTGTGCATCATTAGAGGTGTCAAACGATAACATTATTTGATTGAATAGTTCATTTTCAATTATACCAAGCAAATCCTACGGGCTAGAATAATGCGAATAAAAAGTGTTTCTGTTTATATCTGCACTTTTACAAATATCAGTCACTGTAATTTTTTGAATGGATTGTTCTTGCATCAGCTGCAATAGACTTTGTGTTAATACAATCTTTGTATACTTTACTCTGCGATCTTTTTTCCTTTCCATATTTCCTTTCTTTCAAGACTTCGCTCAGCGGCTAGCGAACAAAATAGCTATATTTAATAAATAATAATCAATTAAGAATATTTATGTATAATTACGTATAAATAATAACCAACTGCCTGTTGTTAAACCGACACAGTGTATATTATAATTCATATAGTATGAAATAATAATAGCTAATATTTTTAGTGTAAACAATATCAGCCAATAAGGTAAGGAATATTTGAATGAGAAAATTTAAAGAAATACCATATCATGAGAGAAAACACGGCACTTTTGAAGAAGAATGGTTAAGTCACAGAAAAATATCTGAGTGGTGGTATGCAACAGGCTATTTTCATGATGAAGAGGAAAAAATGTATTCATATCAATTTACAGTTATGCGTCCTTCGATAATGGGATTTAGGCCCTTTGTATTGCACCTTGCTCTGACAGATTTTGCTAGCGGTAAACACCATTTCATTCAGCGAATTGATCGCAAGGGGAAAAATGTTTTAATAAACGAAAAAACAATTCAATTCGGCAAGCATGCAAAGGTCGTAAAAAACGAAACAGGAATGCATATAACCTGCGAGAATACAGAGTTTTCTCTTGACCTAACACTTGATTACGGCAAGGGAGCCATCTGGCACTGTGATAATGGTTATCTATTGATGGGCAGTGCCAAAACAAAAGAGAGCACATCATACTATTCTTATACCAATATGCCAACTGAAGGCACTATAATTTTTGAAGGAAAAGAGAGAAAAATCCGAGGAAAGTCGTGGTTTGACAAACAAGGAGGTCCATATAGTCTGATGAAAGCTAAAACGCATTGGGAATGGTTTTCACTGCGCTTTTATGATGATGAAGAAATTATGCTCTTTACATTTCCACACAACAATTATCAAGATGGTACCTATATCAGAAAAGATGGGTCAACACAAAGACTGGTAGATTATAAAGTTATTCCAAAGGATTTTATCGTAGAGCAAGAGCTGAAATTTTCATCAGGATGGACACTTTCAATTCCCGAAATTAAGGATAGTAAGTATGACATCAGACCACTGTTTAAGGGACAAATGAATATTGGATACTTTGAACAAGTTTGCGGTATTTATGATAAAACAAATAAGCAAGTCGGTATCGCAATAGTAGAGCTGCTACCCGGCGTATATAATAAAAAGTTTAAACGATCGTTTATTAAAAATGCTAATCACTTTGCTGAGAAATAAAGCGAATTAATAAACACTCTGTTGAGAAATAATATTTGAATTGGGCAATGTAGCAAATTAAGTAAAGTATAATATAAATTATGAACATCTTATAAAATTAGCATTATTATAATAATACTTAATCTTTTGCTACCTTTCAATCGAATTAGCTTTTCAATATATATAGTTAGAAATATATAGATGACCTTTTTAAATCAATTCAGGTATAAAAATATCCTAATCCAGGCTCAATAATTTGGTTCTAACTTCGTCCGCTATGGCCAGCCATAGCGGACTAGTACTTTTAACCTTTAAAAGCAAATATTGAAATCTAAAATCTTCTTTTTTCTTATTCCATGAGACCTAAATGAAAAACAAATATGATATAATATGGCTATGATTGAAGAAAAAGACAAGAAAATAATACAAGACCTTTCCAGGAAATACCGAGATATAATCAAAAGTTGTGGATTGGAATAGTAAAGGAGCATATCCTCCTGTAAAATATTATCAATTAGAAAAAAGATAATAGAAAGGAGAATATGCTCTATGGGTAAGTCTACAAGAAAAATCG
>JAYEJA010000053.1:0-17241 GCA_034660395.1 Actinomycetota bacterium | reverse complement strand
AATCGGGTATTTTATTAATTTTACTTATATAAAAGGAGGTGAAAATCATGACAACAAAGATTAAGATTCGCCTGGCAGCCGCAATTGTGCTTGCTCTTTCACTGATAGGTACGTTAGGAACCGGTGTAGCTGCAGCTGGATCTGGTGGAGGATATGTTGGCGGTGGTTATTGGATTTGGGAGAATATTTCTGGCATATATGCAAGGTCCGAGTATCACCATCCTACTAAGTATCATTCTGCTACAGCTTGTGTCGGAAACAGTTGTAAAAAAGTTTATGCGAGTTCAGGCAACTGGGCAAAGGCAGCAAAATGGGGCGTTGGCACCACCCGTGTATATTGGAATACTTATTAATTGCTAACTCTTGAGAGATACAGCACTTTTCTTAAGTGCTGTATCTCTTCCTCCTATAAAGAGGCCTAGGTATGGTATAATCTCCTTAATAAAGAGGCACTACAACTACAAACGATTTACCAATATTATTAGAAAGGTAAATATGAGAAAGTTAATGATATTATGTTTTATAATATTCTTTTCCGTTCTTTCAATGTTATCCCTTATGAATTATTCATCAAGTGTATTTGAAAAGATAGAAATGGATAAAAAGAGAATCACTATTGATAAACCAGAAAATGTTACAAATGAAGCTTTTCTTGCCGAGGTTGATAAAGCACTTGAGCCCATTAATGCTGATATAATGTACCGTTATGCCGATCTTTCTGAAAAAAAGCCCTCATATAATTACTACAAAACCAATCATACCACTGATTTCGTTAACATAAGCAGCTTTCATAAAAGCATAATGCTCGAAAGGTCCGAGTGCATCTCAACAACTACCAACGAGGGCTATACCTCCTACCGGCTTAACTTTCCGTCCGTATACCAGGATATAACTTTCTATAACTGGTATGAGGCAAGTACTTACGACCTATCTTCCTGCGAATATCTTGTAAGTAACGATAATTACGAGGAAGTTACAGCAGCAATCACCAACCTTGGCTATCCCGTTACTGCCTTCCAGGGAGTAATTATTTTTGAAGAGCTTCCCATTTCAATGTTTGCTTCTATCCCGGCGCTCATGCTAGTTGCGAGCATGTGTTTCTATGCCTTATCCAGTG
Organism: Actinomycetota bacterium; assembly: GCA_034660395.1. Lineage (GTDB taxonomy): Bacteria > Actinomycetota > Humimicrobiia > Humimicrobiales > Humimicrobiaceae > JAQVEM01. The sequence goes on along the minus strand of JAYEJA010000053.1, from coordinate 16,124 downwards.
GCAAAAAAAATGTCTTAAAAAAAATGGAAGGATATACCACCCGCAGCATTATTGTAGATGAGTTAAAATATAACGCTTCCGCTTTCCTTGTAAGTTTTTTAGCAATTGAGACTATTACCCTTGCAGCCGGAGCTTTTCTTTTTAAGTGGGCTTTATTCCAGTATATTATTTTCTCTCTTAATTATATTTTAACTTGCCTTCTTGTTATTTTTGCCGGCTTTATAGTTTCTTCACTTTTAATCTATACACAAAACAGTGCCGAACATATTAAAGGTAAGGTGCCTAAGAAAGGAATATATCTTATTTCTATACTTTCCAAATGTATTTTTCTTGTTTTTATCATGTTTTTTATGACAATTGCTCTTAATAACATACTTACTAGCTACAACATGTACAGGTCAGCAAAACTCTTTAAAGAAAAAGTCAGCGGTTATGTAACTATAGAGCCTGGAAGTAATGCGTTTTCAGGCGATTTTGATGATAATTTTCTGTCATTTTACAATGAAACTATTGATAACAATAACGGTATACTGATAGAGGCAAGTAATTATGAAATCGACGTAGCAAGTGGAAAAACCCTATATGAAGAATACGGTCAAAACTCCATTATAGTAAATGATAATTATCTTTCATTTAATCCCATATATGATACAAACGGGAAAACTATAACACCGGATAGCTTCTCGGAAGATAAATTCAATATCCTCATTCCCGATACGAAAATAGATGAAATGGATAAATACAGGGAATACGCACAAACATCGTACTCATTGGATACTAATTTTATAATTTACGATGCAGACAAGACAGATATATATTCCTATAGCGCAGAAGCTGCAATAGGAGAATACGGCAGGATTGACGAGCCGGTCATCCTGATTGCCGACGGTAACTGGCTCGGTGACTATTATGGCGCTAATGTTTCGGCCTGGTGTTCAACGGGGTCATACTTTATTAAAACATACACGGACGATCCGTATTCTGAACTACTTTCGCTTTTAGAGAAAACCGGAGTCGTATCCGCTATCCAAAGAATATTATATGTTTCATCCGCATCTGAGGAAAACCTTAGTATGCTTCTTCGGATGTTGCGTTTATATGCTTCTCAATCCATAGCGCTTCTTATAGGGCTTGCCTCCATCGTGATATTTTCCACGAAACTATACTGTGAAAATTATCGCGACAGGATTGCCTACTCTCTTATTGAAGGATACTCATTACCTGGCTGCATAAAAAGCCACCTTATTTTAATAATAACAAGCTACATTACTGTCCTTATTATTATCCTCTTTGTTATGAAAAAATTCACGGGAGTGTCTATGAACTTATATATTCTAGCAGGAACTTTTATTGGAGAGATTATTATTACCTTTATATTAAGCAAAAAATACACAAGGATAAATCTATATGAAATAGTGAAAGGAGCGGAATAATGGCTGAGATTATATTAGAAGATATCTACAAACGTTTTAGTGAAAAAACTATCTTTGAAAACTTCTCTCTGGAAGTTAGCAAAGGTGAGTTTCTTTCCATAATGGGAGAAAGCGGAAAAGGCAAGACCACCCTATTAAATATTATAGGTATGATTGACACACCGGACAGCGGAACAGTTATTATACAGGGGCATAAAAACCCCGATTTTTCATCACGCGCCTCTGTTAATCTTAGACGATATAACATTTCCTATCTTTTTCAGAATTGTGGCCTTATTGATAACGAAACTGTAGAAAACAATTTAAAAATAGCCCTTCATTTTAAAAAGGTATCCAAAGGCAAAAAGAAAGACTTAATTTCTGATACTCTGTCACATGTTGGCCTTAAGGGATATGAACGCAGAAAGATATTTACTTTAAGCGGAGGTGAGCAGCAACGGGTAGCGTTGGCAAAAATTATTGTCAAGTCACCTCAGATTATCCTCGCTGATGAACCGACCGGAAATTTAGACCAGAAAAACGGGGACTATGTTCTTGAAATATTAAACAGTTTAAATAGTGAAGGGAAAACAGTTATTATTGTCACACACGATCCCTACGTAGCGTCATGTGCCGGAAAACACATACAATTATAAATATCGTTTCGATACTTATATTGCTTATGACAGCTGTATTTGTGGCTGTTTTTAAGATAACGTTCATATCGGAACAATCAATGGCTCCTACCCTAAGAGAGGGACAAGCTACTCTTGTTTGCAAGTGCTATCATAATTATGAGAGTGGAGATATAATTACATTTAATACCGATGAATACGGCGTTTTTATCAAAAGGATCATTGCTCAGCCGGGTGATACAATAGAATTGAAAGATGGTGTTATTTATAAAAATAAAATACGCCTTTCACCCTATACCTTCAACAAGGATATTTCAGTAACTTATGTTCTTGGTAAAGGACAGTATTTTGTTATTGGTGATAATTATAATGCCAGCATAGACAGCAGAAATTACGGCCCTATAAGTCAAAACGATATAATCGGTAAAGTTGTTCTGTATTAGTAAAATTATGTAAAACAAAGACAAACTTATTACTACAAACAATAATAACAGGTTTAATGTTAGGGTAATATAAACAAAAACAACGATTATATCAAAAATTAAGCAGCAAAGAGGATGAGGAAAGAAAGGCAGAAAATTCAAGTAAGGTAACCATAGAAATTTTGAGCTCTGAATTAATCCAGGTTTATTAATTCTAATTTCCGCTACAATCTAAAAGAAGCTTTAAACTTTCTCAAGGTTTTCTTCTTTTTCCTCTTCAACTTTAACATCATCCTTTAGCTTCAGGCCAATTTTAGACATTTCCAGGAGGGTTCCGGTCGGACATGCTTTTATGCATTCACCGCAGAGGGTACACTTATTATGGTCAAATTCGGGAATGGCTTTATCTTCGTTCCATTTTATTGCATCATACTCGCATGCCTTGAAGCATTTCTTGCAATGCAGGCATCCGCTTTTACATTTTTTCCGGCCCGGTATATTTTTGATAGGTTCATATTTGCATAAATAAACAACCTTTGAATCCGCAGGTATAAGCTCTATCACATTCATAGGGCATTCCTCCACACACAGGCCGCATCCGGTACATTTTTCCATATCTATTACTGCCGCCTGCTTTTCTTCGTCAATAGATATGGCATTAACCGGACAGACCTCAACGCAATCCCCCAGCCCCAGGCAGCCGTAGGGGCATTCTTTGAAACCGCCAGCCATTTTCGAAGCAGCCCTGCAGGTTTCTATACCGCTGTAATCCCCGATTATTTCCGAATCGCCTGAACAGCGAACTACTGCCTTTTTCTTCATTGCAGAAGAATCTATCTCGATTCCCAGTACACTTTCCAGCCCTTCAAGCAAATCAGGGTCCTGCAGCACTGTGGTACAGGGGCTTTTTAAAAAAATATCCTTATCTTGTGCCAGCGCCTGCGCATAAGCAAAACATCCCGGATATCCGCATGCGCCGCAATTGGCCCCCGGCAGATATTTTTCAATTTCTTCAGCCTTCCTTAATGAATCCGGCTCTTCTGGAAGAAACCTGTTTACCAGAAAAATAAGTATCCCGCATATAATCCCTATCGAGCTTAAAATTATAATGATTAAACCTGTACCCATAATTTAACAACCAATCCTAAACTTTTTAAAAATAACATTATATTTTACATATTTCTATATCATCCCGTTAAATCCCATAAACGCCATCGCAAGTAGAGCTGCAGTAAGGAATGCAACCGGCAGACCTTCCATTGATTTCGGAGTATCTGCAAGGTCCAGCTTCTCTCTTATTCCAGACATTATTATAAGGACCAGGGTAAAACCAATGCCCGCCCCCAGAGCACTGACAACGCTCTCCAGGATTGAATAATTCTCCGTTGAATTTATAAGGGTGACACCCAGTACGGCGCAATTAGTGGTTATCAGCGGCAGATATATACCCAGAGCATTATAAAGTATTATATTGGTCCTTTTGATTGTCAGCTCCACTATCTGAACCAGGGAAGCTATCACCAGTATATATACTACAATATTCATGAACTCAACCCCGTACGGCACCAGGATAAAATTATAAATAACCGATGTCGATACGGAAGCAATAAGCATTACAAGCGTTACCGCTATACCCATGCTGAAAGCATTTGATAATTTCCTGGATACCCCGAAAAAGGGGCAGAGTCCAAGAAATTTAACCAGAACGATATTGTTCACAAATATCATCACTATAAATATGGTTAAAAGATTATTCATCTTTTATCACCCCTGTCAACTTGAAAAATGCCATAAGAATTCCTATTACCAGAAAAGCTCCCGGCGGAGAAATAAAAAACGCCAGCGGATATGAAGACAGTCCCGGCAATTTGAAAAGCTGGCTTCCGAATATTTCAATACCTCCCGTTCCCAGTAATTCTCTTAAAAAAGATATCATTATAAGTGCAATGGAAAAGCCCAGCCCAATCCCCAGACCGTCGGCTATGGAAAGGAGAACCGTATTCTTAGAAGCAAATGCCTCCGCCCTTCCCAGAATAATACAATTAACAACGATAAGAGACAGGTAAATTCCCAGTGATTCATAAAGCGGAGGGAAATACGCTTCAAACACCAGACTCAGGATGGTGACAAAGGTTGCAATTACAACAATAAAAACAGGAATCCTGACCAGTTTCGGCGTCGCTCTTCTTATACCTGAAATTATGATATTGGAACATAGAAGCACAAATATTACTCCCGCACTCATCCCCAGGGCATTATTAACAGTATTTGTAACAGCCAGTGTTGGGCAGAGTCCGAGGGCAAGTATAAATACGGGATTAGATATTACAATACCCTTTAAAAATTCCTTTAAGAAATTTTTCCCGCCATCCTTATTTAATGAATCCATATTTTTGTTATCATCCATCCCCTGATATAATTCTCCCCGTTTATCTTTAAACTTTATAAATTATCACTTTTATTCCTTAAGCTCATCTACTACCTCTGCCATTTTATCCCGTATGGCATCCACAACAGCGCTTGAACTTATAGTAGCCCCGGTTATAGCGTCTACCCCGCCGCCCTCTGACTTAAGGGCAACTTCGCTTAAAGCTATTCCCTTAAACTGGGCTGTAAAAGAATCTTCTGCTATTCTCGCGCCAAGCCCGGGGGTTTCAGTCTGTGAAAGTATAGATATCCCCTTAATTTTAAAACTTGTATCCAGGCCCACCAGTATATCTATTTCTCCGCTGTAGCCGCTGCCTGAAGTCTTAAAAGCGTAACCTTCCTTTTCTCCATCCCGGTATATGACATATATTTCATCTTCAATTTCATAGCTATCCATTTCGGGAAAAATAACTTCAAGAGTACTTTTTGTTTCCTCTGCCTTTCTTACCTCCAGTACAGGCGCAGTAACACTGCTTATTAGCAGCAGTAAACTCACAGAAATTATTACAATTATCGCCAGGAAAATAACCGGGTACGCTTTGTTTGTTAAAAATTTTTTAAGCATTTTTCCTTTTCTTATAAAAACCGAACGGCTTTAATCTAACATATTTATCAATAAGAGGAGCAAAGGCGTTCATAATAAGTATTGAAAAAGATACCCCCTCCGGCATATTGCTGAAGTTCCTGATAAGCACGGTCAGCACTCCCAGACTTATGCCGAATATTATTCTTCCTCTCTTCGTTACAGGTGAAGTCACATAATCGGTAGCCATAAAAAATGCGCCTATCATCAGGCCGCCGGCCAGAACCTGGAACAATACATCCTTACCCATTATAAAAGAACCAAGAGCCACAACCCCTATATAAAATACCGGTATCCTCCAGTCAATTATGCGGAACACTATAAGAATCAATGCTCCAGCCAGTATAAACATTGCCGAAGTTTCGCCCAGGGAACCTCCGGTATTACCAAAAAATAAGTCCTTATACAGGAAGATTTTATCCGTATTATAGATAAAGCTTTCTCCCAGCGGGGTGGCGCCGGTTACAGCATCATAACTGAAATTGGGAGGAAGTACCCAGGTGGTCATCTCCTTTGAAAAACACATTGCTAAAAACGCCCGCCCGGCAAGCGCAGGATTAAATATATTATAGCCCAGCCCGCCGAATGCTTCCTTTGCTATAGCTATGGCAAAAAATGAACCAAGTGCAGCCATCCAGAGAGGCAACCTGGGCGGAAGTGTCAGCGCAAAAAGAAGTCCCGTAATTACTGCGCTTCCATCCATTATGAATCTTTTTCTTCTTAATTTCTTTATGACGAATTCCGTAAGAACCGCAGTTACGACACTTACAAGTATTAAATAGATGGCGTAATATCCGAAAAAATAAATACCGGCAGCAGTTGGGAAAAGAAGGGCAAATACCACCATATACATTATCTTATCGGTAGAGATTCCTCTCCATATATGAGGCGCATGAGAAATTAATATTTTATTATCTTCTACTCCCAACTTTTCTTCTTCTCCCGACCATTACTTTTTGGACAGCTCGCTCTTGCATGTTTTTATATACCCTACAATAGGGATATTTGCAGGACAGACATATGAACAGGAACCGCATTCAATGCAGTTATCTATATAATATTCCCTGCATACTTTAAAATTCTTCTTTTTTGTATTTCTTACATATATAAGAGGCATAAGATTCATAGGGCATGCGTCGACACACCTTCCGCAGTTTATACAGTTCTGCTCATCCTGCAATTTTCTTTTACTTACCAGTATGCAATTAGTTCCCTTGGTTACGGGAAAGTCGGTATCGGTAAAGGATATTCCCATCATAGGTCCTCCTGCTATTATAGAATTAAATTCGTCCCGATATCCTCCGCACTTTTCAATTAATGAGCTAACTGAAGCACCCAGCCGAACTTTAAGGTTTTTTGGATTCGTAACCACCCCTGTGACTGTAACTACCCTCTCTATAAGCGGCTTATCCTCAATTACAGCCTCATATATTGATTTAGCGGTAGCCACGTTATTTACTACTGCTCCCACATTCATAGGCAGCCCGCCCATAGGGACTGACCTTCCCGTTATGGTTTTTATAAGTGTTTTTTCTGCCCCCATCGGATACCTTGATTTAAGGGAAACTATTTCAAATAAGCCCTCCAGATTCATCCTGATTATGAGTTTCTCCAGATGCTCTATAACGTCTTTTTTATTATCTTCTATCCCTATATAAACTTTTTCAGGTGAAAGCAGCTTATTTATAATATAAAGCCCCATCAGGACTTCCCTGCCGTTTTCAAGCATAACCCTGTGGTCTGAAGTTATAAACGGCTCACATTCACAACCATTTAAAATAATTGTGTCAATCTTTTTTTCCGGAGGCGGTTTAAGCTTCACGTGGGTTGGAAATGCTGCACCGCCAAGCCCAACGACTCCTGCCTCTCTTATCTTTTTCAATACTTCTTCTTTATCAATACCCTCTATAATCCTTTTTAAACCAAAAAAGTCATCCGACTCGTTTATATTGAATAATTTTTTGCATTTGACCCGGGAGTCTTCCCCATCAGATTTTATGACTGCTGCATCCATCACATTGCTTGTTACAGGATTTACCATCTTTATAGTCTTCAATACTTTTCCTGAAATGGTTGAATGGATTGGTGCAGAAACATATCCTTCAGAATCAGCGATTTTCTGTCCGGTTTTAACTATATCGCCCCTCTTTACCATAAATTCACATGAAGCACCGATATTCTGCTGGAGAGGGATTACCACTTTTTCCGGTACGGGTAAATTTTCTATTGACTTTTCAGCAGTAATTTTATTTTCAGGCAGGGGAAGCCCCCTGAATGACCTTTTCTTTTTAAATACTATTTTCATCTGCTTCTTAAAAAATTTCCGCTAATCCTATTTTGTATATTCCAAAATTCCGGAAGACTCGTAAATATCTCCGTTTGGACCTATTATATAACACTCGGTATTACCCAGCGATTCTACTAGAAGTCCTCCATCTTCCATACCCATCACAAAAACAGCAGTAGCCAGAATATCTGCCCTGGTGCAGTTATCCGCTATTATGGTTACGCTCCTGGAAGCATTTGAAGAATAACCTGTTCTGGGGTCCATTATATGATGCACTTCCTTATCTTCATCATAATAACGGTGATAGCCGCCCGAGGTGGTTACCGCCCTGTCGGCAACAGAAAATGCGACTACCGGCTCTTCTTCAGCATTTTCACCGTTCTCTTCGCTGTCGGGACTTTCCAGCTCCACCGACCACTTTTCGTCACCCGGCTTTGCTCCTATTGCATATATATCTCCCCCTGCATTAACCAGTCCCATATCAATTCCGTTCTCTTTTAATTTTTCTATTGCCTTATCAACAGCATATCCTTTGGCTATACCTCCCAGGGTAACAGCCATACCATCTGACTCAAACTCTATCCTGCTGTCACCGACAATAATTTTATCAGAGCCGATAATTTCGAGTATTTCTCCTATTTTTTGTGCCTGGACTTCCTCGCTTTCCTTCCATAAACCCCCGCTCCACAAATCAAGCAGGGGCTGGACAGTTATATCGAAACAGCCATCGGTTATATTATAATAATCGATGGATGTATTTATTAAATTTAAAAATTCATCTGAAGGATTATAAATATAGCCATTTTCATTTAAAAACGAGGCTTCGCTCTCCGGGTCATAAACCGATGCCATGGCTTCAATTTTTTCTATCTCTTTAAATGCTTCCTCTATTGCATTTCTGCCGGTCTCCTGGTCCGAATACACGATTATGCTGACGTAGGTTCCCATCATTTCTCTGGTTTCTTCAATTTTTTCAATGGTTTTAAACTTGCAGGAGCCAAGGGATATAAATAAAAGAGAAATTATTAAAAAAATACCTATCGTAATAATCATCTTCTTTTTACCAAAAAAAATCTTACTCATACCTATCCCCCTACTAAAAAATAACATATTTTTATAATATTTATATTATAGAATTATTATTGATTGTACAGTTTGTCCTGCAATCTCCTGAGTTTAAGTACCACCGAATCTCCGGCTAACTCCACATCATTATATTTAATAGGCTCATCTTTTTCCATATCTTTTTTCAAAACACATCCCTGCGACAGGCCTACAGGCAACAGATTCTGGTTTTTTGCCTTTTCATATTCCTCGATAAGTCCATATACCATATATTTCCCAATACCATCAATTACTTCCCCTGCCCTGAGGTCCTTTTTTGCTACAGTTATTACTTCCGAAACAAGACCGAAATCGGGAGTAATGGTTGGCTCGCCATAAAAATAAGCAAGCGCTATAGACAGAGGCGCCTCAATACTTGTCAGGTGATACGGCCTGTAAAGAAGGTAATAAGGACCTTCTCCAAGCATAAGGTATTTAAGGTCAGCCCTTATCATTTTATTACTGGTAGAGTAGACAAGAAAAACTCCCGGAGCCAGATCACCTATGGCGAAATCAACTACCCCTTTTTTATCCAATACTCCTCCATCACTTTTCAACCTGAATACTTTAAGTAAATCCTTTATACTTGCCTCAGGACCATGCATCCCCCTGCGGTCCGGAACCAGCCCGGTTGAGTTTGAAAGACATGCCATCTCTATCATTGACTTCGTACCGTCCACGAAGGAGGTCATCATTCTGGGGCTGGAGCCCTTGCTTTCGGCATAACTTTTAAGCGTAGTCGGGTTGGCATAACGGTCAAGTGGATTATTTTTACCTTTCCCTGCCGCAACTACCTCAAGCCCCAGGGTAGAGGCAAAGTTATATAGCTCCTTTAAGGCTGCCGGCTCGTCTCCTGCTGAAACCGTATAAACCACTCCTGCATCATCTGCCATCTTCTTCAGCAGAGGGCCGATGGTTACATCTGCCTCCACATTAAGGGTTACTATATGCTTACCAGATGAAATGGCATTTGACGCTATGTACGCACCTGCCTCCGGGCTTCCCGTAGCATCTATAATCATATCTATACTATCAATAGCATACAGAACCGAAAGGTCATCTGCCGCAATAATCCTGTTCTCGACGGCAGACTGGTTTAACTTTCTTTTTATTGCGCCATCCAGGCCGGTATCTCCTATAACTATATTTTCTATATCATTATTGCTAAAATTTTTTTCGTCTTTTTCTTTAACCAGGACTATTTCGCTGCTTTTGATTTCCAGCTCTTTAAGAATATTTACAACTCTATCGGCATCCCTGTTTGCGACCGCAACGATCTGTATTCCTTCCAGGTCCCTTAGATGCGATACCATGCTTTTTCCCATCTGCCCTACTCCGGCCAGTGCAATCTTTACTGTTTCTCCGCTTTCCTTGAGATTATGAAATTTTTCCCTGAAATTAAGCATATGTTTTATAAATTTGCTGGAAATAATATTTTTTTAAACATTCAAGAAGCTATTATAGTATAATACAGCCCAACCTTAAACTTAAAAAATAAAATTTTTTTATAATATATTCTCTAATCAAATGAAATTAAATCAAGCATATCTTCAAAAAGACTGTACGCAAATTCCCTGTAATAAATATCGGATATTTTCATAACAAGATAGAGCATATCACCCTTTTCTATAAAAATAAGCTCAACATCCCAGCCGCCATTATCTTTTTTCGTATAAGAATAATCAATGCAGCTGCATTCAACTCCATCGATTTCCCTTTTATGCTCCCCGCTCTCTATTTCCATGCTATCATCCGCATCAATAACTTCTGCCAGTATATTCTCGGAGAAATTCAAATATTCTTCGGGGGAGGGATAATAACCTTCCTTAAGGACCATAACTTTTATTTCAACAGGAATATCCGTATCCTCGAATGATGGGGCAAAATTTATATCAAGTCCCCTGCTGGACTCCATTTCTTCGTAAACCCAGCCGTCGGGGTAAACAATTGAAAATTTATAATCTTCTTTTTCGTATATGTTATTTTCGTTAAAAGCAGCATCGGGAATTTCACTTTTTAATATCTCAAAATCACATTCTTCTACCATAATCCCATTATGATACACATCCGCATGATAATCACCAACAGGCCAGGGCTCATCATCAACCATTTCAAATACTATAAAACCGGGCAGGTAATAATCTTCTTTTATATCAACTTCTTCTTCGCCGAGAAGCTCGTCTTCATCCTTATACCACTTTACACCCACGGTCTCACCTTCTATCTGAAAATCAAGTTCTACAAGCGTATATATCGCATCTTCAGGATAAAAGACTTTAGCGCTGTCGGCCGGCTTGCTATCCCCGTTAATTTCGCTGGATAATAGTACCTCTGTTATTTCCGCCATCGGCTGTTCTATGGTAAAGCAGGCGCTGCTTATTAAGCTGTCATTATGATAAAAATTAACGCTGTAACTGCCCGGCTCCCCTATAACGCCGGTCTCTTCTGCAGGAGTCAGGCGATTTGAAAGGTATCCTTCAACATAGGAGCTGCCGCTATCTGAATACTTATTAGAGGATTCCGCAATTACCTCTCCCGTGTCTTCATTTATCCAGGCAAACTTCCACCCGTCTCCTCCTCTGACGCCCGAAACTTCTATTACTGCAAATACTTCCGGTTCATCAATACCGAAATTTTCTTCAATCCCTGCCGGCTTAAAAGTAGTTTCGTTCACTTCCCCGCAAACTACCAGCTCACCAAAAATCAATTCATGCCTGCAGGAATTAATAAAAGGCGCGGTTACCGCAATTGCGGTAACCGCAACCATTGATAATAAAATTTTTACCATATTTTGATTTTTAATCATCATACCAGGAAGTCATGTAAAAAATCCTATGACTGCCCCCTGTTTGGAACCACGCATATCATGCTCATCCCGTTATCTCCTGCCCTGAACTGATGAAGTTCCGATGGTCCGACATAAATAAAATCATCCTTCTCAATACTTTCTTCTTTCCCATCCTTAAATACAAAACCATCCCCGCTTATTATATATACTTCGTGCTCCCAATCATGGCTGTGTCTTGGCGTATGTCCTCCCGGCCCTATCTCAAAAAGTCTCATGGCAAAAGTTGGAGTTCCATCCTTTGCCGTCAGCATAGGAAAAAAGTTAACCCTTTTTATTCCATTATCATCCATCAGTATAGGGTCAAATTCACTTTTCTTTTTTATAATCATCTATTCTCCCCGTATAATAAATTATTAATTTTAATTGATATCACTTACTAATATGAAAATTTTATTTTTTGCTTTTCGCTAAAGCCTTTTCTCTATATTTTTTATTTCATTATAAATCACTTTAAGAGAATTACCCGCCTTCTCGTCCAGGGTTGCGTATGCTCCATTATCATATAACGTCCTGCCCTTATTCAGGATTATATATCTTCCTGCAAAATCAGGCAGACTTCCTACAGGAATAATCTCCAGACTGGAACCAACAATTAAGAGGAGGCCTGAGCTCTCAACTTCTGTTACTGCGATGTTAAAACACGCGGGGAGCTCTTCCCCGAAAAGAACAACATCCGGCCTTAATATCCCGCCGCAGCTCTCACATGTGGGCGGTATTTCATTATTTTTAACCCTGTCCGCTAAAAGATTAAAACTTACTCTCTTGCCGCATGTCATGCAGTATCCCTCTCTCAAGCTGCCATGGACTTCATAAACGTTCTCTGAGCCTGCTTTCGTATGAAGTCCATCAATATTCTGGGTAATAATGCTGGAAATTAGCCTATCCTTTTCCATGTCTCTTAAAACAAAATGAGCAGGATTGGGCTTCTTATCTGCAATCTCCCCAAAAAACTCAAGCATGGGAACTGCCTTCCGGTAAAAATAAGCCGGGTCTCTATTCAGCACTTCCGCCGACATTACTGCAGGGTCAAATCTTGACCAGATTCCGCCCGGACTCCTGAAATCAGGGATCCCGCTCTCCGTTGAAATGCCTGCACCGGTTAACACGACTGTCTTCTTACTTCCGGTAATTGCCTTTATAATTTTTCTAATTTTTTCTTTATTCATAAACCCATGTCCATATATTTTTTGTATGAATTATTATGCTGGTTGTTTATCTATATTATATGAAATCTTTTCTTTGTAAAACATTATGCCCTGCAGATTTTAAAAAAAATAGTCGGATTAAGCCGCTTCCTATCTTAACTCTAATAACCTGTCAAGTATATCATCCAGTTTTATTTCAGCATATGCCATGCATCTATCAGCGGCACCGTAGTATATCTTTACAATGCCGCCTTCACATAAAACTCCGCAGGAAAAAACCACACTATAAAGAAAGCCGCTTAACTCATAATCTTTTTCGGGTTTGAGCAGGGGCTCTTTGCTCCTGGCCAATACCCTCCAGGGTTTTTTACCATCAAGCAGAACAGCTCCAAGACAGTACCGGTCAAACTCTGAAGCTCCATGATAAATCTCGAGCCATCCCTCTTTTATCCTGAAAGGAACGGCCCCTGCACCTATTCTCTTACTATCCCAGTGTTTTTCTCTCGGACCCATTAACCTCATGTGACCGCCCCATGAAAGAAGATCAGCCGATTTGGATATCCACATGTCTTTTGTCATGAATTCAGCAGACGAAGGCCTTGTTAATGCATAATACCTGCTGCCTATTTTTTCAGGGAAAATGCAAATATCCTTATTGTCCGGCATAAAAAATACACCATGTCTTTTAAATTCCTTAAAATCAGAAGTAGTAGCAAGACAGGTAGTTATTCCTGTTACATCCGACACTGCAACATAAGTTATATAATATATTCCGTTAATCAGGGTGATTCTGGGGTCTTCTATCCCAAACCTTTCATATATGTTTTCAGGAAATAAAGCCGGCTCTTTATCTATATTGAAATTAATCCCGTTTTTACTTCTTGCAACTCTTAAATGGGAAATCGAGGTAAGATAATTACCTGAAATTGTCCTTAAAAATCTCGGGTCACGGAAATCAATCGAAGGGCCGTCTTTACTAAATTTCTTTACGGCAATCCTGCCATGCTCCAGATCCAGTATTGGCACCTTTATCACACTCTTATCATCATTAATCGGTTCTTCGGCAACCCTTAAAAGAAGTAAAACCTCCCCGCCGTGTCTTGTAACCCCGCAGTTAAAAACACCTGCTACCCTAAAACCATCCCCTATCGGTTTTATATCGTCAGGCGTTATTATTGGATTTTTTTTTGACCTTGAAATATTTAGTAAAGCCACTTGCCAATCCCCAATCTATTAGCAGAAAGGAATGCCATCAAAAAACATATGCTTGACTCCGCCCCCTGATTCGAATTAATTCCTTTGGGTGTCAATCCATCATAGCAGCCAAAATTTTTATCCACCAGGTAAACACCCTTTATATTATAGCCAAAAAACCACCTGAACCATTTTTCAGCCCATCTTTTATAAAAATCATCTTTGGTTGATAAATATGCCTTTTCAAGACAGCAAACCATATAAGCCGCGTCAATCGGCTGCTGGTCATAAACTGCCTTTTCTCTCCCCTTAAAATACCATCCATTATTTCCTACTGGAGCGGGTATATTATCCTGCTGGCATTTTTCTATTAAAAAATTAGTAGTTTTTTCTGCTATCTCCAGACTCGTTTTACAATTTCTTCTCAAATAAGTTTCCCATAATGCCCAGGGTATAATTGCATTTGCATATGTAAGGTAGCTCTCAAACCATATCCAATCCTTATAGGAATTATTAAAATAGAAATTATGCAATTTTTTTCTCATTTCCTTCTCCAGGGCATTGGAGCGGCTCAGGTTTAATAAACCCATTAGTGCTGCAGCTATTGCCCTTGGTGAGTTCCAGTTATGAGCTTCCTTAATCAGCTCTCTTGTAATCCTGCTAATATTATTATTACGGGTCTTTATATTTAAAAGTGCCCACAGGGTTAAACCATAAGCTTCTTCGGGATTCGGCTTTGAATTAACTTCGCTGTTGCTGAAAAATCCCCCGCCATTATTCTCATAATAAAAATGGTAAAGCAGACCATCCTGCCTCCTGGCTTCCAGGGTAAAATTTAAATAAATCCCCCTTAAATTAGTGTCTCCAAGTTCATCAGCAATTATAAGGGCCCTTGCCTGGTCTTCCAGTGCATAACCAAACTTGATTTTCGGACCGCCTAACTCCCCATGCTGATAAATACCTCTATCCGAGGTCATCAACTTTATTTTTTTTAATGGATCAACAGTCATCTATATCTCTCTTCCTTTTTACCAGACAGGAACTATTAACAGATGTCCATAATAAGAAATTACCTTAAATTAATCCAATCATACAGAGTTAAACACCGCTATTTTTCCCAAGAATCCTGTTAAATAATTGAAAATGCTGCAGTGCTATATTGGGCCAGGCCATCAGCTTCCCAAATTTTAATGCTTCTTTTTCAATTCTTAATTTCTTTTCCGGATTCTTACACAAATCTATCACTGCACTGGCTATAGCTCTGGAATTGCGGAAGGGTATAAGTATACCTTTCTCATTTTCAAGAATTTCTTTTGCGTACATATATGATGTTGAAATACATGCCTTACCCGCTCCTATCGCATATGCCAGCGCGCCGGATGCGGATTGATGCGGGTCCAGATACGGTGTTATATATATCAATAGCTTTCAAACACCTGACAAGCTCATCAAGGGGCATATACCTATTTATAAACCTGACATTTTCTTCCAGGCCAAGCTTTTTTATCTTTTCTTTCAGGAAATTTCTGTACTTCTCACCTTCTGTTTTTAGTACAATAGGATGTGTTTGTCCGATTATAAGATACAGCACAGAAGGAAATTGCTTTTTAATAAACTCAAGTGATTCTATTATATATTCAAGTCCTTTAACTTCCGATAACAAATTTATATTCCCTAGTATTATTCTATCTTTTAGCCCTTTCTTTTCTTTATATTCCTCAACCGGCCCCATAAGTATATCGGGAACACCATGTGGTATTAAATCAATATTTTCTTTGGGATAATTGTATTTATTTGCCAGTTTGCTTATGCTTTCCGGCATCATAACTATTATACTGTCAGCAAATTCAATAACATTTTTTAAAACTGCCCCATACCCTTTTCCTGGATCATCAGGAATTGTATGGGTAGTAATAATCAGCGGTTTTTTTATAAGCTTTACCAGCTCGTTTATATATTCTCCAAACTTACCGCCATAAAGTCCAAATTCATGTTCAAGAACAACTACATCTGCCCTGGATCTATTAATATATGCGGCAGCTTTTTTGTAGGAACTAACATCGTCCT
>JAYEJA010000052.1:0-3409 GCA_034660395.1 Actinomycetota bacterium | reverse complement strand
CCTGCCTCTATTAAATAATCAAGATGAGCTTTCAAAGCGTCTTCATCTACTTCTTCGCCACCTTCTTTAAACGGAGTGCAAGATGCCGCACAGATACCTTTTAATTCTTTCATATTTCATTTCTCCTGATTTTTTATTTTTTTTACTTTGAAACTGTTATATTAATTTTCGCTCCGATTCAATATGAAAAATGGAACTTTTTTTATACATATATCATCACTCTTAATCTATTAAACAAATAACGCTTACTTATCATGCTTGTTTTATCCTAAATTAGAGTATTTGAAATCCTTCCTGGAAGGGATCCTCCGGATCTAAAACAAAAGTGTGAAATCCGGTAACGAAAGCTTTGCCAGTGACCTGAGGAATAATTGCTTTAAAATCACCTATTTGTGTTTCGGCAAGCACTTTACACTTAAATAGAGAGCCAATGATACTTTCATGTACAAACGTATCGCCTATTTTTAATTGCCCTTTCATAAAAAGGCTTGCTGCTTTAGCACTTGTTCCCGTTCCACAGGGAGATCGATCAATAGCTCCTGGAGGAAAAACAACTGTATTTTTTAAATCTGCATTGGGATTAGTCGGTTCGGTAGAAAACTCTATATGGGTAACTTCGTTCATGTAGGGTTTATCCGGATGATATATACTTACTTGAGAATTAATTGCGTTTTTACATAAATGGCCAACGCGGATTATTTCTGTTGAGTTCATTGGAGAAATATCTAAACCGACATCACTTGCTTTAATGATGGCATAAAAGAGTCCACCATAGGAAATATCTACTGAAATTTTTCCAAAACCCAGAACATCTATCTTTGTCTCATTTGCAAATAAAAAAGATGGAACATTTGTAAAAGAAACCTCCTTGGCGGTATAATTCTCTACTTTTACATCTGCTACAACTAATCCCGCAGGTGTATCAAGTTTAATCTGTGTAAATGGTTCTTTGGGTTCTACCATACCCGATTCAATAAGAGCAGTACAAACACCAATGGTATCGTGCCCACACATGTTTAAAAAGCCGCCCACTTCCATATAGATAATACCAAAATCAGCTTCGGGTAAACAAGGGTCTATTATAAAAGTACCGGACATTACTTGGTTTCCTCTGGGTTCAAACATAAGAAGTTTTCTTATCCAATCCATGTTATCTCTCATGTAAAGCATTTTTTCGCTCATGGTTTTTCCAGGTATAGGAGGTAGGCCACCGATAACACTACGAGTTGGCTCACCTACTGTATGTGTATCAATAGTATTAAAGCTTCTTCTTATAAGCATTTTCTCATTTCCCCTTTCTATTTATTATAGATACTCACGGGCAAGCCCGTGGCACTTTAAACCAATTCAAGCTTCGCTTGACCTAAATCCTGGGTTTTTTGCCATTTGCCATATTCTAATATGCTCTTTTCACCCAGGCCTATAGTAGAAACAAAGTATTCTGATGACCATAGGATACTTTCTTTCCAATATACCTTGGATAGCCAGGAAAACTTTTTCCTTAGTCTACTGGCAGTTTGAGCTTTTATTCTACTTATTACTTCAGAAACTTTGTATTTGGACGGTAGCTATTTTTTTACCAGTAATGTCTTCAAAATTTTCAATGCCGGAATCTTTCTTTGTAAATACCCATTGACTATTGGCGATATATGGTCGAGTATAAGCTACAGCTGCTGCCCTTTTTGGTGTGATAGTAAGACCACCGAATATAACATCGGCTTTACCAGCTTTAAGGGTGGGAATTCTTGAAGGACCTGGTGTTTCAAGGATTTCAAGGTTAACTTCTAACATTTCTGCAATTTTATTCGCTACATCAACTTCATAGCCGGCAGGTTTCCCATTATCATCATAATAACCAAGTGGAGGGAAATCTAACATAATGCCAACCTTTAAAACACCTCATCTAGCACTTTATCTAAAGTGCTTTCTTCTATAGCAAATGAAGTAGAAGTGAAGATTAAAGCTAATACAAACAATGTAACTACCAAGATCTTAAATTGATTCGATTTCATAAAAAAATCCTCCTCTTATTTTATTAATTCCTTAATACTAGTTTATGTTTTTCATCTACCACCTCCAAATATGTGAATTCACCGTTAATTTAGATTTATCTGATTATCTGATAAATAATTTTAATAGAGAATAAAAAAATAGTTTTACCATTTTGCCTAGAATGACAGTGAAGTACTATTTTTCTATTTTTTTATGTAAAATAAAAGAATCAATATGTTCATCATGTTCATCGTTATTGAAATTAATGTTATTCTAAAGATGCTTTAACGTCCTTAATATGTTTAATCATCACCTCTTTTGCTTTGTCGCTATTTCGTTGTTTAATCGCATGGACTAAATCCTTGATGGTTTCAATGTTATTTTCCCTAATATTTTTGGCTCCTTCAATAATTTTCCGAGTTTCTTTGTATAACATTTCTCCTATAATCTTCATTAATCCATTCATGAAGGGATTATGGGTTGCTTTAGCTACGGTTAAATGAAGTTCCAAATCTTTGACGAAAAAGGCATTTGTATCCTTAGAATTACAAATTTCATTAAAAATCCTTCCCATTACATCGATTTCTTCCTGTTTTGCATTTAAAGTTGCTAATCGTGCAAACTCACCTTCTAACATAATTCTTGCTTCCATGAGATAATCTAGAGAATAATTAGAAAATTCCGAAAAAAAATTAACGATTTCATCATATTTGATAGCCACCTCTAAAATATAGGTTCCTTTCCCCTGAATTACTTCAAGATAACCTGAAAATGCAAGGGCTTGAACAGCTTCTCTAACAGATGCTCTACTTACTCCTAATAAATCAGCCAATTCTCTTTCGGAAGGCAGTTTTTCTCCGGGTTTTAAAATACCCTTTTTTATTTGGTCTTTTATCTGTTGGACAATTATTTCTAAAGTAGATTCCTTTTTTATTATTTTGAAACTCATTTTAACTTCACCTGCAGAATAGTAATTTTGGCATGTGGTATGATATATAATGGTATGACCTCCTACCTGTTTGATACTTTATCATATTATTTTAAATTTGTCCAGCAAATGTTTGAAATTTTTTAGAAAATTATTTTTATGGAGATTTTTTTAATTTTTATTAGAAAGTTAATAGAAATGGTAATTTTTTAAGCAGGACCTACTAAATATGGTTTTAATAAATGAAACATTTACATTAATTGATAAGCACCGTCTTTATAAAACAATTGACAGACGAGACGCCTGTCCTACGGTTTTATATAAATCATTAAGGGCGTATGGCAATACGCTTTTTTCTTTTTGTGCCGATGTTCAGATAATTAGCGATATTGGCATCGGCATCTAGGTTAAATTTAATTTTGTTGGTTGTTGAAGTTAAAAGAGTAGCTACTCCAGGACCGTGTCCGGCAATAACACAATCACTATGAA
>JAYEJA010000051.1:0-3456 GCA_034660395.1 Actinomycetota bacterium | reverse complement strand
TATAAGTTGATACTGAAGGTGCTGGAGAATAAGAAATTTATTGATGGAGAACTAGCGGAGGAGGTGGCTGCATAGTGAATATTGGAGGATATGTGGACTCTCATCCACAACATTTGACAGTATCTCTATAAAACTTTTTAAGCCTTAAAGCCTTTTCATGCCGTTGCGGTAAAGCTATTTAAGAAATCGGAAATGTGTAATAATTATAAAAGGTTTTGATTTAGGTTTCTCTATTAGAAAAATATATCTATTTTTGTATCATATAAAAATAACAAGTTCTAATGACAATTTCATTAAAAACACATAAAATGCTGTGGGGAAGATTTGGTAATAGATGTGCTTTCCCAAAGTGTAAAAAAATATTAATAGAAGATAAAACTGATACTGATAATGAATCACTTATTGGAGAAGAAGCCCATATTGTTGCTAAGCATTCAAACGCACCTAGAGGGGAGTCGTATCTGACTTCAGGGGAAAGAGATAGCTATGACAATCTTATGCTATTATGTATAAATCATCATAAAATTATTGACGATCAACCAAATAAGTATACCGTAGATTTTTTGCACAAGATAAAGAAAGAACATGTAGCGTGGGTTAACCAAAACTTAAAAATTGATAAAAATAAGCAGAAAGATGTAGAAATTTATGCATCATATGTAGACGAATGGGATAAATTAGCAAATATTAAAAATTGGTATTCTTGGACATCTTTTATTTTAAGTGAAGGTTTGCCAAGCATTGAAATAAAGCAGTATAAAAAATTAAAAAAATTAAATAAATACATTTTTTCAAGAGTATGGTCCAAAAGATACCTAGAGCTAGAGGCTGCCTTTGATAATTTTGGATTAATTCTAAATGACTTTATTGATGTTTTTTCTAAATATAAAGAGAAAAATTCTCGTCGAAAATCTTATTATTTTACAGAAAAAATTTATAAAAGATTAGTTGAGTGGGATCCTGAAACCTATAATGTATTACTTAAAAAGTTTTATTATCATGTTGATCTGGTTCAAGATTTATTGTGTGAACTAACAAGAGCAGGAAACTATTTATGTGAACAAATTAGAAATTATATTTCTCCTTCCTATCGTATAAATGAAGGAATATTATTAGTTGAATCAGGCCCATATATGGATTTTAAATTTAGAGCTCATAGACTAGAATATTTATCAAAAAATAAAAATGATTGCAAATATCCAGGCTTAAGAAAGTTTATGGAAATCCGAAAAGAAAGAAACATATATTTTGGAGAAGGAATAAGTGAGGATTATTTTCAGCATAAACCTTAGAAGAAACAAAATTTTCTAACTATATGCAAACTTCTTTGCTTGATATTGGGTACAAAATTAAAAAAATATGCTAAAAGTGTATTTGTTAGCATACGATTTTTTTGATTTAGAGTATTTTAGAATTACTAGAATTTTTTGGTATTAATTATTTATAAACTGATTAACTACACAGTATTAGGTTTTATAATATGATAGAAAAATCTATAGCTATGAAAGATTTTGTATTACCAACAGAACTTGAAAAAGAAATTCTGAATCTCGCTACCATATATAAGCGAGAAGCAGAGAAATGCCTTGACGCGAAGGCATATTTATCAGGCTGTGTCTTAACGGGAGCGGCAATGGAAGCAATATTACTTTCATTTGCAAATTGCTTTCCAGAGATTATTGCATCTGCAAAATGTACTCCAAAGAAGAAAGGCAAAATAAAAAGTTTGAATAAATGGACATTTGAAAATTTATTAGCAGTAGTAAAAGAATTGAATTTTTTGCCTTCGGCGTTATCCCTTGAGGACGAGTGGAGTAGCGTCCGTGCTGAGATAGGAGATTATGTTGAAGTGGTTCGACAGATTCGAAACTTGATTCATCCCATTAGATATGCAAATGACTTTAGTAGAAAAAGAATTACAAAAAAATATCTTGAAACATGCTTTAAAATAGTAGAAACTGCAATTGACTACTTATACTCTTATATAACTGATTCGCTCAAAACAATGCTTATAGAAAAAGAAAGAAGAAGCACCCAACATCGGCTGTAGCGGATGACGGCTTCGCAGCTACGAGTACAAGCTGCGGGCAAATGGAGTAGAATTTTGGTGAAGAAGTCTTGTTGGTCACACAGCTGCCGCTAAGCCTGACCAGTTGGACAAATAAATTATTTCGACATGGAGGTAAGAAAATGAATGAATTAAAATCAATTCTTGACCCGTGGCGAATACTTTTAAGTCATCTTATGAAACTTGATAGCTATTGTATACCAGATATTATAGATAGAACAGGCATGGTAGTGGACTGGTCTTTAACTAATAGAGAAAATTATTCACATAAATACAGGAGAGGCGCCTTTAGACTTAGGATTATTACAGCATATAATTCTTTGCTGACAGATGATCAGCTAAGAGTATCACATACTATAGCTGCTGAGTTATCCAAGATGGAGCCGACAGATAGTTTGAACAATGACCTCAAAAGAATAGGTTGGAATATTGAAAACAATAGTCTGGTTCCAGTGGGTGCAGATGTAAAGGAACTATTTTTTCCAAAGGATGTACAACATGATGCCTATATTGAAATAAGAAAAATATTTCAGGAAGCATCAACATCTATTTATGTCATTGATCCATACATTGATAGCTCGATTTTCACAATCTTAAAAACTATTACTTCTAAACCCATTAAGGTGAAGCTGTTAACTTCCAAAAAACCTTCCGACTTCGTCCACGAAACTAAAAGGTTTTTATCCCAATGTAGCAATTTTACGATTAAAATATGGGAAACCAGAGAATTTCATGACCGGTTTATAATACTTGATGACTCTAAATGTTGGCATATTGGTTGTTCAATAAAAGACGCTGGTAATAAGGCTTTCATGATCAGCAAATTTGAAGATAATGCAAATAGAGATGCACTGAAAATGCAAGTAGATAATAGTTTGGCAAATGCTCAGGAAGTAAATATTTAGAGTACCCAACAATGGCATGCACCTAATCCCAAAATCCTGCGGCTTTCGGTCAAGTGGATTCGACAGTTAGATGAAAAAATAAAATGAACTATCAAATATTAAGAGCATATATAAAAAGGAGATAAGACGGAAAAAGGATAAACAGAAAAAAGTTATTTTTACAGTTTTTACAGTCATAAAAAAAGGTATTTTTCAACAAGCTATCACCAAAACCTTGTATTTAACCGGAGATATAACCCAGAAATAGCAATAAAGGGCTCTAAAATCAATTCTAAGGCATTAAAATTAAAATTTACTGTGCCACAAACACCCAAGATTAAAAAAAGCCTTAAAATACGTTATTTAATAGCATTCTGAGACAAGATTAGCTTATTATTTTTACTATGGTTTTCTAAATTTTATAAAATTATATATATTACATAGATATATAAAAAATATTATTTTGATATGGTATTTTTATTTTGGTATAATATTTAAAATTTT
>JAYEJA010000050.1:0-17737 GCA_034660395.1 Actinomycetota bacterium | reverse complement strand
GAAAAATGAAAACAGGAGCTTTATAATATCTCATTAACTATTGACATGTAATGTAAAATGGAAGTAGAAATGTTCTTCTATAAATTTAAAAATCAATATTTTTTTAGGAATGGATAGTATTTTTTACAGGGAAATAAAAGAATTTGACTGGAAGCTCAATGAGAGGATTGCAGAGCTGGAAAAGAAGAATATGGGGAGCGAATCCTCTATAAATCAATGGGTTATTCCTGTGATTATAAGGTACGGCAAGTTTATTGCAGCCGTAAGCGGTAACGGGGATTCTGATATTATTGGCGTGTGCGAAATTATAAGGGACTGGGAAAAAGAAAAATCTGCTTTTATACATTCCTTTTATATTGATGGAGAATACAGAGACAGGGGTATTGGTAAAAAACTCCTGGATAAGGTCATTGATATTTTAAGAAATGAGAATTTCAGGACAGTGGAATTGACAGTTGACCCGGACAATAAGCCTGCGGTACACATTTACCGCGAAGCCGGGTTCAGGGAAATTGGTTTCAGGAAGAGTGAGTACGGCAGGGGAGTAGACCGCAGTTTAATGAGTCTAAAACTAAAATGAAAAGTGCCAATTTTAAATCAGGATTTGTCGGTCTGGCAGGAAGGACTAACGTGGGAAAGTCCACGCTGGTTAATAGGATTGTAAACCGGAAAGTGGCCATTACTTCCGGAAAGGCGCAGACTACCAGGAGCAAAATTAATTGTATTTTAAATACCGAAAACTCCCAGGTGGTTTTTATTGACTGTCCCGGTTTTTTTAAACCCAGAAATCTAATGGGAAAGCACCTTAACAACACTGTTTCAGGAGTAATTGAAGATGCCGATATCATTGTGGCGGTTGTAGATGTGGCGGGCGGAATAGGCAGCGGCGATTTTTTCGTTTTTGAACAGATAAAATCAGAGAATAAACCAAAATTTTTACTGCTTAATAAAATAGACATCGTTTCCAGAAAAAGGATAGAGAAAGAGAAAGAAAAGTTAAGAGATTACAGCTTTTTTGACCGTACGGTTGAGATTTCTGCGGTAACCGGAGAAAATGTTGACAGATTTTTAGAATTTTTAACAGAAAAGCTTCCTGATGGTCCAAGGTATTTTGAAAAAAATAGGCTAACTGACCAGCCTCTTGAGAAAATGGTCTCGGAGATTGTAAGGGAAAAATTGTTTGAAAATCTATCGCAGGAGCTTCCCCACAGTATAAATGTAAGTGTCAGCAGTTTTGAGGAAAAAAGAAACAGGGAAGGGAAGAGTATTTCCGTTATAGGCTGTGATATTTATGCAGAGAAAACCTCGCAGAAGGCGATAATAATTGGAAAATCTGGCGATATGCTTAAAAAGGTCGGCAGTGAGGCAAGGCATGAGCTTGAAGACCTTCTGGAAAAAAAAGTTTTTCTTCATTTATGGGTGAAGGTTGAGAAGAACTGGACAAAAAGCGAGCTCTTGCTTGACAGGTTTGGCTACTGACTATGATAAAAAGTTATAGGGATAATAAATGATGATTGAAGCGGGCGGCGGTAAAGTAGAGCGGAAGAAACCAGAAAGGATATAATATATATAAAAAATTAAGTTTGTGTAACGAAAGGGCTGGTGGTAAAAACGTTAACTAAAGAACAGCTAGCAAAAACAATTGACCAAACCTTGCTTAATCCTGTTGCAACTTCAAAGGAGATAAAGGATCTTTGTGTAAATGCTAAAAAGTATCACTTTGCTGCAGTATGCATTAATCCCGCCTTTGTAACGCAGGCAAAGGAAATACTTAACGAGAGCGATGTAAAGGTCTGTTCCGTTGTCGGTTATCCCCTCGGGGCAAATACCATAGAGACAAAGGTATTTGAGGCAAGGGATAATGTAAGAAAGGGAGCGGATGAGCTTGATATGGTTATAAATCTGGGAGCGGTCAAGGGCGGAAATTATGATTATGTGGAAAGGGAAATAAAAATAGTGGTAAATGTCATAAGGCGCGAGCAGATAGCAGAGTATAACAAGCATATCAACATCAAGGTTATAATAGAGACTGCGATATTAACCAAGGATGAAGTTAGAAAAGTTTGCTCCATTATTGAAAAGTCAGGTGTTGATTTTGTAAAAACATCTACAGGATTTGGCGTTAAAGGCGTTGAGCTTGATGATATAAGATTGATAAGGGAAGTTGTAACCAGAAATATCGGCGTTAAGGCATCAGGAGGAATAAGAGTCTTTGGAGATGCGCAGGCGCTTATAGACGCAGGTGCGACAAGGCTGGGGACAAGCAGCGGGGTTAATATAATTAAAGAATACAGCGCTATTTTTGATAAATAAAGAGTAAAGATGCCATCTTACAAAGCAAAGGCAATAACTCTAAGAACATATAAGCTGGGCGAGTCTGATAAAATAGTAAAGATGTATTCCCTTGACGGCAGAGTAATAAGTGCCGTTGCAAAGGGCGCCAGGAAAGTGCGCAGCAGGTTCGGCGGAAGGCTTGAGCTGTTTAACCTTCTGGAGCTTGAGCTTGCGAAGGGAAGAAATCTTGATATTATTGACCAGGTTGAAATATTAAAGAGCTTCAAAGGCATTGCAAAGGATTTCTATAAGTTTGTTTTTTGCGAAATTATAGGCAACATTGTCTTAAAGACACATTCTTCGGGTGAAAGCTATTCTCCTTTATTGTTTAAGTTAATATATGTTTGCTTTAATGAAATAAATAATGCTGAATCCGGGGATATTTTATCTCTAAAGAAAATACTCTGCTTTTTTGAGATTAAATTTTTAAAAATTGCCGGGTATACGCCTTTACTTGAAAGCTGCAGCAGGTGTAATAAAAAGCTTAAAAATCTTTATTCTTTTAACAGGGATAAAATCTATTTTTCAATAAAATACGGAGGTGTTCTCTGCAGTGGGTGCGGCAAGGCCCTGACTGCGAGGGAAATCCTGGGTGCTTCCGGATACAGGTTCCTGTATGATCTGTTTAACCTTAAAATTGAGGATTTCAGAGACATGGAAGTAAGTTCACATAGCTTGAAAAAGGTGCATAAACTTTTAGAAGATTATATAATCTACCATACCGAGTGCAATATAGACAGTTTTAAGTATCTTAAGAAAATAGGGATATAAAAGAAAATTTTTTAATTTTTTTACCGTTTCCCTGTTATTATGCCTTCGGGTTTGATTGACTATTGAAATTAATGTTATTAAAATAAGTGAATTATGTACTTTCAGGATATTATTTTTAATCTACAGAAATACTGGGCAGAGAACAATTGTACTATAAAGCAGCCGATGGATCTTGAAAAAGGTGCCGGGACATTTAACCCCGACACTTTTTTAAGGTGCCTCGGTCCCGAGCCGTGGAATGTTGCCTATGTTGAGCCAAGCAGGAGGCCCACAGACGGAAGGTATGGAGAGAACCCATTCAGGACCCAGTACTATTACCAGTTCCAGGTACTTTTAAAACCTTCACCGGACAATGTAAAGGACCTTTATCTTGGCTCACTTGAAAGCCTGGGAATAGACTTAAAGAATCATGACATACGTTTCGTTGAAGATGACTGGCAGTCTCCGACCATTGGAGCTGCAGGACTGGGATGGGAAGTATGGGCTGATGGAATGGAAGTAACCCAGTTTACCTATTTCCAGCAGATGGGCGGACTTGCTCTTAAGCCTGTATCAGCGGAAATAACTTACGGGCTTGAAAGAATTGCCATGTACCTGCAGGATAAGGACAGTTTCTGGGAGCTGAAGTGGTCTGATGATGTGAGTTATGGTGATATACATCTTGAATCTGAAAAACAATGGTCTGTATATAACTTTGAGATTGCCGATGTTGGGATGCTCCTTGATTTATTTGAAAAGTATGAGAAGGAATTTAAAAAGGTTATGAAAAAGGGCCTGGTTTTTGTCGGCTGTGAATATGTGCTTAAGTGTTCGCATGTTTTTAACCTTCTGGATGCAAGGGAGGCAATAAGTGTGGCGGAGAGGACTTCATATATTGCCAGGGTAAGGAATCTTGCAAAAATTTTGTGCTCTGCCTATCTCAAACAGAGGGAGGAGCTCGGCTTTCCGCTTATTAAAGGTAATAAAAAAAGGAAGAGATAACTTAATAGCATGGTAAATAAGGAAAAAAAACTGCTTTTTGAAATTGGTACGGAGGAGATGCCCCCTTCATCTATTAAGGAGGGCACCGATGGGCTTAAGGCGATTCTTGAAAGTAAATTTGAAGAAGGCCGTATCAGGTTTGATAGTGTGAAGACTTACAGCTCTCCAAGGAGGCTTGTCGCACTGGTTGATGGACTGGCGGAGATGCAGGACCCGGAAGAAAGGATAGTAACCGGACCTCCCGTAAAAATTGCCTTTAATGATGAGGGAATGCCCACGGAGGCGGCAAAGGGTTTTGCAAAAAGCCTGGGTTTTAAAGTTGATGACCTTGAAAAAATAAAATTGGGCGATAAGGGCCTTTACCTGGGTAAAAAAAGTATGGAGGAGGGAAAGAAGACAAAAGATTTACTTCCAGGAATACTTAAGAGTTCAATACTTTCACTAAATTTCAGCAAGCAGATGACATGGGGTAATTATGATATAAGCTTTATCAGGCCCATAAGGTGGATTCTTGCCCTGTACGGCAGCGAGGTTGTAAATTTTAAGGTTTCAAACCTAAAATCATCAAATATTACTTTCGGCCACAGCGCCATCAGTCCTTCCCCTGTAGTTATTAAAGACAGCAGGGACTATTTTAAGATTCTTGAAGATAAGGGGAAAGTGATAGTTGATGCGGAAAAAAGGAAGAAAATAATAATTGAAAGCATAAGGAAGCTTGAGGAGAATTTATGGAAGGGAAAGTCCGGGGTTGTCCTGGACAGGGACCTTCTGGGAGATGTTGTAAACATGGTTGAAATACCGAATGTAATTGCGGGCAGTTTTCCGGAGAAGTTCCTTTATATACCGAAAGATTTGCTTATAGAGGCAATACAGCACCACCAGAAATATTTTGCGGTTGTGGACAGCCATGGAAATGTAAGCACGAACTTTATAATTATACAGAATGGCGTAAAGGATAAGGGCGGCATAAAAAAAGGTAATGAAAGGGTGCTTAAGGCCAGGCTGAGCGATGCTGCTTATTTCTACGAGGAGGACAGGAAACATGATTTTAGCTACTGGACCAGGAAATTAAAGGGTGTTATTTTCTTTTCCGGTCTTGGAAACATGTACGACAAATCTTTAAGGTTAAAGAAGATAAGCAGCCGTATGGCGAAAATGTTAAAAGAAAGTGGCGGCGCCAAAGATAATAATTTAAAAGAAGACCTTGAAAGGGCAAGCATGCTCTGCAAGTGTGACCTCGTAACCAGTATGGTAGTGGAATTTCCTTCATTGCAGGGGATAGTGGGACGCCAGTATGCAGAGGAGAGGGGCGAAAGGGCCGAAGTATCCGATGCTGTGTCTGAGCATTACCTCCCAAGGTTTTCAGGCGATATGCTGCCATTAAAAAGCACAGGGCTGATACTGGCAATTGCGGATAAGATTGATACCATAACCGGAATGTTTATTGCCGGTAAAATACCGACCGGTTCCGCAGACCCCTTCGCTTTGAGAAGGAAAGCTTCCGGAATAGTACTTTCGGTACTCAAGGGCGGGTATGATTTTAGTATGGATGATTTGATTAATTTCTGCATTAAGCTTTACCTTGAAAATCCTGCTGTTAAAAATAAGGACAGGGGAAAAACCGGTAAAGAGATAACGGACTTTATAATAGCAAGGTTTAAGTTTATGGTAAATATGGAAGACAGGAGAAGGGATGTTCTTGAGTCTGTGCTGGGGTCAGGCTGTTCATCTATTGTGGATATAGGTTCAAGGTTTGACTCTCTTGAAGAGTTTATTGGGGAGAAGGATATAAAGAAAATATATTTTCCCATGGTCAGATGTAAAAATATAATGGGCAGGGCCAGCTCCGGCAGGGTAGATTCCGGGCTGTTTAAGGAAGAATATGAAAAAACACTGTTTTCATCCATTGAAAAAAAAGAAAAGCTCTTAAAAAAGCTTATAAACGACAAAGATTACAAAAAGGTTCTTCTGGAGCTTTACAAGTTCGGAAAAGATGTAGATGTCTTCTTTGATGAGGTCCTGGTTATGGATAAAAATAAAAAAATAAGGTCTAACCGGGTCAATCTGGTAAAAAGGGCATTCGACCTTTATATGTTGATGGCGGATTTCTCAAAACTGGTAATGAATAATAATTAATATTAAAATATTACCCTTAATTTTTTTCTATTTTTCTGTTATCATATTCCAATTTGTCATTAAAAGGTTATGTAATAAATTGTTATTTTAAAAATTAAGAAAGGGATTGGTAAAAAGATGGCTTCAAAAAAATATGTTTATTTTTTTGGCGAAGGTAAAAAAGAGATGAAAAAACTCCTTGGAGGAAAGGGAGCTAATTTATCTGAGATGACCAATATAGGGCTTCCGGTGCCCTCCGGTTTCACTATAACCACCGAGGTTTGCAACCTGTTTTATGAACTGGGCAGGAAATATCCTGAAGGACTGGATGGCCAGGTTGAAAAGAACTTGAAAAAACTGGAAAAACAGATGGAAATGAGTTTTGGGGATGAAGAAAATCCGCTGCTGGTATCTGTAAGGTCCGGAGCTGCCATCTCCATGCCTGGAATGATGGATACTGTTTTAAACCTTGGCTTGAATGATAAGACAATAAAAGGTCTTATTAAAAAGACGGGCAATGAAAGGTTTAGCTGGGATTCATACAGAAGATTCATCCAGATGTTTGGCGATGTGGTAATGGGCGTGGAACATGACAGGTTTGAGAAAGCACTCCAGGCCAGAAAAGATAAAAAGAAAGTCAAGTTTGATACGGAGCTGGATGAGCAGGATTTAAAAAAGCTGGTAGAAGATTATAAGAAGATTATAAAAAAGTCAAAAAATAAAAACTTTCCGCAGGACCCCAGGAAGCAGCTTAAGATGTCTATTGATGCAGTTTTTGGTTCCTGGAATAATAAGAGGGCTATATCTTACAGAAATCTTCACGATATTCCCCATGGCATAGGAACTGCAGTAAACGTACAGGCGATGGTCTTCGGAAATATGGGAGAAAATTCAGGAACGGGTGTTGCTTTTACAAGGAATCCGGCGACAGGCGAGGATAAATTTTATGGAGAATATCTTTTTAACGCGCAGGGCGAGGATGTAGTTGCGGGCATAAGGACCCCGCAGCCGATATCAAGGCTGGATGAAGAAATGCCCGGGGTATACAAAGAGCTTGTTGGAGTAAGGAAGAAGCTGGAGGACCATTACAGGGATATGCAGGATCTTGAGTTTACAATTCAGGAAGGGAAATTATATATACTCCAAACAAGAACAGGAAAGAGGACTGCAGTTGCGGCACTGCGAATTGCTGTTGATTTGGTAAAGAAAGGGCGAATTGATAAGAAGACCGCTGTTACAAGGGTTGAGCCGCAGATGCTTGACCAGTTACTTCACAAACAGCTTGACAATAAGGCAAAAGGGGAGGAAGAGCTTTTAACCAAAGGGCTGCCGGCATCTCCAGGCGCTGCTCTGGGAAAGGTTGTTTTTGATGCCGATGATGCTGTAAAAGAATCAAAAAATGGTAATGTTGTCCTGGTGCGAACGGAGACATCTCCTGAAGATATTCAGGGAATGGCAGTATCGCAGGGCATACTGACTGCAAGGGGAGGAATGACCTCTCATGCTGCAGTAGTAGCAAGGGGCATGGGAAAATGCTGTGTTGCAGGCGCCGAAGATGTAAAGGTGTATGAGGATAAGAAATACCTTGAAATAAATGGAAGCAGGATAAATGAAGGTGAATGGATTACGCTTGATGGAACTACCGGCGAGGTATTCAAGGGTAGAATCCCTGTAGTCGACCCTGAAATAGGAGGAGATTTTAAGAAATTTATGGGCTGGGTTGATGCATTCAAGACTATAGGAGTAAGAACAAATGCTGATACTCCCCATGACTCAAAAGTTGCGCTGGATTTTGGAGCAGAGGGAATAGGCCTGTGCAGGACAGAGCATATGTTTTTTGAAGCTGACAGGATTAAGGCAGTAAGGAAAATGATAGTGGCAAACGACAGTAAGGAAAGACAGAAAGCGCTGAAAGCCATTCTTCCCATGCAGAAAAAGGATTTTATTGAAATATTTAAGGTAATGAAGGGCCTGCCTGTAACTATCAGGCTGCTTGACCCGCCTCTTCATGAATTTCTGCCCAATGAGGATAAGGATATAAAGGAAATAGCAGGGGAGCTTGGGATAAAATCTGATGAGCTGAAGGCGACTGTGAATGCTCTTCATGAAATGAACCCCATGCTGGGTCACAGGGGATGCAGGCTTTCCATTACTTATCCTGAAATTCTTGAAATGCAGGCTAGAGCAATATTTGAGGCGGCAAGTGAGCTTACGGCAAAAGGATATAAGGTAAAACCTGAAGTAATGGTTCCGCTGGTGGGAAATGTTAATGAGATAAAGGTTCTAAAGGAGCAGATTGTAAAGATTGCTAAAGAGGTATTAAAGAAAAGCAAGAAGAGATTTACCTATAAAATAGGAACCATGATTGAAATTCCAAGAGCGTGTGTTACTGCAGATGAAATAGCAAAGGAAGCTGAGTTCTTTAGCTTCGGCACAAATGACCTGACGCAGATGACCTTTGGGTTTTCCAGGGATGATGCAGGTAAATTCCTCCAGGACTATATGGATAAGGGCATAATGGAAAAAGATCCGTTTGTCACACTTGATAGAAATGGCGTAGGCCGGCTGGTAAAAATGGGTGTTGAAAAAGGGAGAAAAACGAACGAAAAATTAAAAATCGGTATATGCGGTGAACACGGCGGTGACCCTAATTCGGTAGAATTCTGCCATATGATAGGAATGAATTATGTGAGCTGTTCGCCTTACAGGGTTCCGGTTGCAAGACTTGCTGCGGCAAGAGCGGCTATAAAGGAAGAAGAACAGAAAGATTGAAAAATTTAATAAAATATTTTAAAAACAACTCTCTTATAAAAAAAATATTAGTGGTAAAATAAGTTTGAAGTTTGCTGGTTATGGTAAAACCGGTTAAGGGGGTTTTACCATAGTAAGATTCAACAAATATATTTTATAACTAATTATATTAAATCTTCTAAAATGGGCAGAAGTCTAAAAGAGGGCGAAGTAGAGGAATTAAAGTCCAAGGCGGATATTTACAGTATTGTATCCAATTATGTTAAGTTAAAAAAAACCGGCAGGAATTATACCGGGCTTTGTCCTTTTCATAAGGAAAAAACTCCATCATTTACAGTTGATACTTCAAAGCAGCTTTATCACTGTTTCGGCTGTGGTGAAGGCGGAGATGTTATAAGTTTTATAGAGAAGATTGAGAACATGGAGTTTGTGGAAGCGGTTGAGTTCCTGGCAAAAAAGGTTGGCTATAAGTTAAAGTATAACCTGAGTGGTTCAAAAGAATCATCAAAGTTAAAAAACCGGCTTGCAGAACTTAATGAGCAGGCCAATAAATATTTTAATTATGTACTTTTTAGCAGCAAAAAAGGTATTCAGCCTCTGGAATATTTAAAAAAGAGGGGTTTTAAAGAAGATACTTTAAAGGAATTCGAAGTTGGGTTCAGCCTGGATAGCTGGGATGGCTTTTCAGGTTTTGCTTTAAAAAGGGGGTATAAGGCAGTTGAACTTATAAGTTGTGGTCTTGCCATCGAAAGCAGCAGAAGCGGCATAGGGGTTTATGACCGCTTCAGGGGAAGGATAATGTTTCCCATTAAAGATATAGTAGGAAAAACAATAGGTTTCGGGGGGCGGTCTATTCCGGGAGAAAGTAAAACCAGGGACCAGAAGGCAAAATATATAAATACCCCGGAAACACGGCTTTATTCTAAAAGTAAGAATATATACGGAATAGATAAGGCCAAGAATTTTATCGTTGAAAAGGATGAAGTGCTCATCGTAGAAGGTTATACCGATGTAATGGCTCTTTCACAATCAGGAGTAAAAAATGCGGTTGCAAGTCTGGGTACCGCCCTTACTTCCGAACAGATAATGCTTCTTGGACGTTTTACCCAAAATATAGTGCTGGTTTTTGACAGCGATAAGGCAGGAATGGATGCTTCCCTGAGGGGCATCGAACGCCTGAGGGAATATAATGACCGGCTGGACCTATATTATGAAAATAATTTGAACATAAGGGTTGCAATTCTTGGAAAAGGGTATGACCCTGCAGACTTTGTATTAAAAAACGGCAGGGAAGTTTTTGAAAAGAAAATTGAAGATGCGCCTGGAATTATTGATTTCACCATTGATGTAATTTTAAGAAAGTACAATACGGGAATCCTGGCAGGTAAGCTTAAGGCAAGCGACCACCTGATAAGGTTTATATCGACTCTATCGTCAGGTATTATTCAGGAGGAATGTATAAAAAAAGTGGCTCAAAAATTAAATTTAAAGGAAAGCCTTCTTATGGAAGAAATGTTAAAGAAAAAGTACAGAAGCGGAAGTAAACGGGTTTACCGGGAATTGGATTATTCCGGCCGGGATAAAAAGGAAAAAGATAACGGTGTTATTCCACTGAAGAGAATTGAAATAGATACACTTAAATTAATAATAAACGGTCCCGGCAAAAGAATTGACGAGCTTCTGGATATAGGGCCGGATTATTTCAGATTTGAAGACACCAGGCAGCTTTATATAATTGTCAGGGACGAGATTTTAGGTTGCAGGAAGGATAATAAAAAGGTAAACTTTCCTGTTAAAATTTCGTCTGGAGCATTAGAGAGTGAAGATGTAAAAAAATTGTATAATAATATAATATTCAGTGAGCCGCATTTTACCGACCAGAATATAGACCAGGCAAGTGACGAGGTCATTAACAACCTTAAAGTAATCCGTATATCAGAAAAAATTGAAGATATAAGAAAAAAGATGATAGAATATGAAAGTAGTAAAAGTGCGGCAGGCAATAGAGAAAATAAAGATTTTGACAGTAGTTATGACCAGCTTTACAGGAGATTGATTGAACTGGAAAAAGAAAGAATGAGTCTGAGGTAATTTAAAATAAGAGGGGATTAAATATGAAAAGAGGATCAGAATTTAAACTTGAAGAAGTAAAAATGTTAATAAGTAAAGGTAAAACTGAAGGAATCCTGACTACGGAAGAAGTTACAGAAACCCTTTCAGATATAGAACTATCCAAGGAGCAGATTGAAAACATTTATGATGTTATTCAGAATCTGGGGATAGAGATTATAAGTGAAGATGATGATAAATTTGACAGTGCAGTTGCGAATAAGAAGAGTAAGAGCAAGAACTTGAATAAGCAGCTTAACCTGACTGTAAAATCTCCTACGAATGATCCTGTAAGGATGTACCTTAAGGAAATTGGCAAGGTGCGGCTACTTACCGCCTACGAGGAAGTTAATCTTGCCAGGAGGATAGAAGCAGGAGATGCGGAGGCAAAGAGATGTCTGGTTGAAGCCAATTTAAGACTCGTGGTAAGCATTGCCAAAAAATACGTGGGCCGGGGAATGCTATTTCTAGACCTTATACAGGAAGGAAATCTCGGTCTTATAAGGGCGGTCGAGAAGTTTGATTATAAGAAGGGCTATAAGTTTTCTACCTATGCCACATGGTGGATAAGGCAGGCCATAACAAGGGCTATTGCGGACCAGGCAAGGACCATAAGGATACCCGTGCATATGGTTGAAACTATAAATAAGTTAATAAGAGTCCAGAGGCAGCTTCTGCAGAAATTAGGAAGGGAACCAACCCCGGAAGAGATTGCAAAGAGGATGAAATTTTCACCGGATAAAGTCAGGGAAGTTATGAAAATATCCCAGGAGCCGGTATCCCTTGAAACTCCTATAGGCGAGGAAGAGGATAGCCATCTGGGAGATTTCATAGAGGATTCAGAGGTTGAGGCGCCTTCCGATGCTGCTTCTTTCACAATGCTTCAGGAACAGCTTCAGGAAGTCTTAAATACGTTAAATGACAGGGAAAGAAAAGTTATCCAGTTGAGGTTCGGTCTTCAGGATGGACACCCCAGAACTCTTGAGGAAGTTGGCAGGGAGTTTGGAGTGACCAGGGAAAGAATAAGGCAGATAGAGTCAAAGACACTTGGAAAATTAAGGCATCCGAATAGGAGCGGTGTTTTGAGGGAATTTCTGGAGCATTAGTTTTATAGGTATTTTTTATACGCCATGAAATTCTCAGGTTTCCGGTTTAAATCAACTGATTTATTTAGCTAAATTACTATTGAAATAAGTTCCCTATATACTATAATAGCTTATCGTGTGTTATCTTTATTCCCCGGTAGCTCAATGGTAGAGCATTCGGCTGTTAACCGAAGGGTTGTAGGTTCAAGTCCTACCCGGGGAGCCAAGTATGACGGCTCGAACCGGCTTTCCACCAACAACGGGGCAACCGAATATTCTTTCGTTTATCTTTCACTAATAATATAGGTTTGAGATCTACCACCGCCAACTTTTTTAATTAAACCTTGTTTGACCAGTTTGTTCAAATCTGAAACAGATTGAGTTCTACCCAGACCAACCAGTAATTGATATTCAGCAGCTTTCAACTTTTTATGTTTAAGAAATAAAGAATAAGCTTTTTTTAAGCGATGATCATTCAAGCCAATAGTAGGAATATTAGCTTGAAGGCGTTCAGTGGCTTCAGTATAGGTAGTTTTAAGACAAGTCAGCCAGTACCCAAGCCAATCTGTCAAATCAATATTTTCAGGAATATCGTAAAAAAGTTGTCCCTGATGCTTATTTAAGTATTTGTAATAATCCATTTTATTTTGTTCGTGTACTTTTTCTATAGAAGCATATCTAGAAACTGTAAAGCCATGTTTATCCAGAATGAAATTAGTAAGAAGTCTGGAACAGCGGCCATTACCATCTATAAAGGGATGGATTGTAACAAAGTAGTAATGAAAAAATGCTGCGATAATTAAAGGGCTTGCATTATTTATTAATGCGTCTTTGGTCCAGGAATATAATTTTGACATCATTTTTGGGACATCTGCTGCTTCAGGCGGCATATAGACTATATTACGGGTTTTAATATCTTGAATAACATTTTGTGCTTGACGGTAATAACCTTTTAGTTTTCCCACTACAATTTTATCCATCAAAAAAGAATGTATTTTTAAGACCAACTCTCTATCAATTTCTTTAACCAGGGTTTTATCCTGGCTGAGAAAATTCCTGGCTTTAGCATAGTTAATAACTTCTTTGATATCTTTTTCATATTTAATAATATTTTTGCTTTTTTTATCAGTTACAATCATTGTAACTTGCCTATGGGTCAATCTGTTACCTTCTAATTTGGTTGAATAATGGACAGCATCAATGCTTGCCAGAGAATTAATATGCATATAGTCCTCAGCCGGTAGCTGGCTTGCATTTAATATCCCCTGGCTTTGTGAAATATCATTAAGCAGGGAAAGAATTCTATTATTTATTTCATATTTGGGATTAATATTTTGCATATAACTATTTTACTATTCTTTCGCTATTCTTTCAATAATCTTTCGGAAATTTAAATTTAACTAAGATCTTTAACGTATTGTATTTCAAAATAAGGATGAAATGTAAAAATGTTATCAACAACAGCCAGCCCGGGGAGCCAAGTGTAAGGCGGTTGGCTCTCCACTAAAACTTTTAATCTGGATTTAAAAAGTATAATCTTATATAATCTTATATAATCCAATATCATTATAATAAAAGGTTATGAATAATAAATTTAATAAAAGACTTGAAAATATCCCTACAGACATATGGCAAAAACTGATTAAGATAGACAGACTTAAGGGCCAGTGGATTTCAGGTACGAAACTTAGTCCCCAGGTTTTAGGCAGGCTTAAAAAATCAGTTCTTATTACTTCAACCGGTGCATCAACCCGTATCGAAGGTTCAAAAATAACCGATGAAGATATTGAAAGGATGATAAGAGGTATCCATATTCAAAATTTTAGAGACAGAGACAAACAGGAAGTAGAGGGATATTACGAACTTCTTCAAAATGTTTTTGCATCATGGAAAACAATTAAATTTTCAGAAAGTACAAGTAAGCATTTCCATAAAGAGTTGTTAAAATATGTTGGCAAAGATAAAGAACATAGGGGTGAGTATAAAAAAACTGAAAATAAAGTACATATGGTAAATGAGCTTGGAGAATCTATTGGTATATTATTTGATACAACCAGAGCTTATCTGACTCCTAAAGAGATGCAGGAGTTGGTAGAATGGACAAATGAAGAACTGGGAAAGGGAAGATATGAGCCTCTTATTATTATAGGTAATTTTATAATAGAGTTTTTAAACATTCATCCGTTTAAAGATGGAAATGGCAGACTATCTAGCGTGAGTTTATTACAAAGTTAAATATTTAGGGAAGCACAAAACCTGCAATTCCCGATAAATAAAGGGGTCTGCGGGTTTTTTATTGCAAAAATCAGTGTATACACTGATTTAAGATATTAAACATTGAAATATATTCAGTATTATAGTATAATAATTAAAATATATATCATTAAGTATACACTAAAAGGGTGGATTTATGGTTTCTATTCAATCAAAAGTATCAAGGGGCCACAAATACTGGTATATAGTTCAATCAAAAAGAGTAAATGGCAGGCCAAGACCTATCGTTCTCGAATATCTTGGCAAAGCCGACAGCCTGCTGAAGCGCCTCAGGGCTGTAACGGATGGGGTGCGCCTAAAATCATATTCTCATGGCGCAGTGGCAATAATGCTAAAAATAGCCTCAGAACTTGATATCGTAGCAATAATAAATAAATACATAGATTCAAAAAGACGCTACAGGCCAAAAAAGCCACTCTCAAACGGCCTGACTGCAGGAATAACCCTTATTCTTGCAGCTATTGGAAGAGTGTGCAGCCCCACCTCTAAAAGAGGCTGGCAAAGCTGGGCAGAAACTACCACCCTTAATTATCTTATGCGCAGAAACCTATCCAAAATTGATAGTCAGCATTTCTGGGATCTTATGGACGCACTTCCGGTAGAAAGTATTCCTGATGCGGAAGCTGATATTCTTTCAAATGTCTTTAAGGCATATGGTATCCAAAGCGACAGCCTTTTTTTTGACACTACAAATTTTTTTACATATATAGCCAGTACAAATAAAAGGTCTACTATTTCCCAGCGCGGCAGAAATAAGCAGAAAAGAGGTGACTTAAGGCAGGTGGGGCTTGCCATGGTAGTTACCAGAGCTGATATGATACCGCTATTTCATTTTACATATAGAGGCAATATGGCAGATACACAGGTCTTTAAAGAAACTGCAGAAAAGATAAAGATAAGGCTAAAAAAATTAGGGCTGGACCAGGACAAACATACAATAATCTTTGACCGCGGAAATAATTCCAAAAAGAATCTGGATATAGTAAAAAACCTGGGGCTCTACTATGTAGGTGCGCTTACTCCCTATCAGCATAAAAAACTCATAGAAGATGCAAAGGATGGCTTTAAAGAGATAACTATTGGCGGCGGCAGCTTAAAATTCTATAGAGACAAAAAGGTGATCTGGGGCCAGGAAAGAACCGTAGTTGTCTTTATATCCTCCAGACTTAAAGCCGGTATGATAAGGGGGATTTATCAGTCTATTGAAAAGAAGGAAAAAGAGTTAGAAGAGCTAAGGATAAGCCTTGAGGCCAAAAGGGCAAAAAAAAGAGACCGGATAGAACTGGAAGAAAAAGTAGCAAATATCATAAAGGAGCAATATATAAAAGATATAATAGGCTGGGAGCTAAAAAAGGTCTCTCCCGGAAGATTTGGCCTTAACTATTTTATAGACTTCAAAACACTTGAAAAAATAGAAGACGGGCTGGGATTTAGAATAATAATGACAAACAGGCACAGCTGGTCCACTGCTTCGATCATTGAAGCCTATCATGGCCAATCAAAGATTGAAAATGCATTTAAGAATCTAAAAAATCCATACCATCTTACCGTAAAGCCGCAGTTTCATTGGACGGACCACAATGTTGAGGTCCATATGTTTATCTGTGTTTTAGGATACCTTCTGGCTTCAATTGCCTGGCGCAGGGCAAAGGCGGCTGGTTTTAATACAACACTTGATACGCTGCTTGATACTCTAAATAATATAAGGCTTGGCACAATACTTGAAGATTCAAAAACTTGCGGCGCAGTCAAAGCTATATATAAATTAGAAGAAATGTCTGATGATGAAAGTGAACTGATGGAAGCGCTCAATATCAAGGATCTGCATAAAAAGCGTTTGAAGATAAGTGGTGTTGGTATATACAATTAGGATGCCCTGAAACCCTTATGAATACAGGGTTTCAGGGGAGTTTTATTAAACTTTGTAATAAACTCACGCTAGAGTTCTGACAAATCTATTGATGTCAAAGTCAGACTATCTGTTCATGCCATACATATCACATGAAAAATTGATAGAGGATAATAAGCCTGAATATTATATCAGTTTGATGAGATCACAAAAGACATTAAAGATGAAAAAACCAGATATTTCTTATTGGCTTGGCTTCTTTCTGGATATAATATTAAAACAATCACAAATGGCGGTTGATCTATTATCAGAAGAAAGTATAGAGAAATTACTTTCACAAAAACAATTGATTGTCTGGGAATATTTACAGACTGTGGAAGAAGCTTCACCTATTGAGATAACAAAAAAGACAAATGTTAAGAGACCTACAGTTAGCCAGGTGCTTTCAAAGCTATTAGAATTGGACAAAATTGATAGAATCGGGCTGGGCAGGGGAACAAGATATAGGATAAAATAAATTTAGAAGTTATTTTTTTCATTAAAAATATTACATATTATATCGATCGAATTTGTTTTAACATTATAGGTTAATTGATTATTAATTCAAATAATTTTTAGTAAATACCTGGTTATCAAGATAAGCGATCAATATTTTATATTAATCATTATTTTGAAAGTTTTTAATACTGCACTATCAGGGGAGCCACTGAATTCAATAAATATAATCGTGTTTTCCGATATCAATGAGAATTATTGTATTTTCTTTAATAATGAAGTCAATGCAGATTCTATATGAAATATTAATTGATACTGAATATAAGTCAGATAATCTGCCTTTCAACTTATGTAAACGGAGTGATGGATGAAATGGGTTTATTTCCATAAGTTTCAAGGTCTTTTCATACTGGGAAATAATATCGGGATGCTTCTTAATGAATTTTTTTACTCTTTTTATATAAGTTTCTGTATATATTATTTTATTCACCGATTATTCTTTTAATGTGTTCTTCAACAGATTCTTCAAAGAATTTGCCATTTTCAATGTCTCTTTTTGATTCAATAAGAGCAATTTCAAGTTCATTCTCCCTCAATTGGTTATAGAGGGAAATAGGCAATACGACATATTCACTTTTCCCTCTTACTGTAATAATTGCTTCATTATTATCAGAGGTGGCATTTCTCAGTGCCTTGGCACCTCTTTGTTTTAGTTCATTAGCTGTTAAAATTCTTACCATAATAATACTCCTTTTAGTACTTTAAATAGTACTAAATAAAATACTTTTAGTCAACTATATTATATATATTGTCATTTAAAAGTTAAAACTGCACTGATTTTTGATGATTTAAAAGTTAAAACTGCACTAAGTATTTCAGATATAATTTAGATCCAAATAGAAATAATAAGAAAGGATCTAGATTATGGCAAAACAGCTGCACAAAAGATTTACTACTAACCAGATAATAGCAT